>NZ_JFYT01000002.1:0-153293 GCF_000632165.1 Delftia sp. RIT313
CCCCTCGGCCCTGCCTCGGACCCCCATCGGACGACCGGGTACCCCTGGCCCGGCCGGCCCACCCTCGGGCGGGCTCACCCTTCCCGATATCCAGCCCAAGCACGCCGCACCCCGCGCGCTCGCTCAGCCTTCGACTTCTCTTCATGACAGTCGGCGCAAATGGGTTGCTCGTTGTCTTTGGTATCGGTCCCACCCTCTTCCAATGGGATCTCATGGTCCCGCTGGGTCGCAAGGGTCACGATGCCCTTGCGGTAACAGGGCCGGCACAGCGGCTCACGCTCGAACAGTTCTTTGCGCAGCTGCTGGAGCTTGCGGCCCGTCACGCGCTTGGCGGCTGTGGGCTTCTTTGCCCAGGACTGTTTGGGATGCTTTGGACACCGGCCCGTGCCATCACGGACCAGCACGCCACAGCCCGGATGCGAGCACGGACGCGGGGCAGCTGAGGGCACGGCGATGTCTCCTGTGAAGCCAAAAGAAAAGCCCCGCCGGGTCTGCACCGGGCGGGGCTGGCATGTGTCCAGTGGTTGGGGTCACTGAGCACTAGCTTGCCGCAAATGTAGCCCAACTCTCTATGTTGTAAAACTCCCCGCGCGCCGCATGTACTCACGGCCACGCGCCAGTGCCTCGCGCTCTTCCTTGATGCGTTGCTGTTCCTGCAGCCATCGGTCGATGAACTGGTCTGCCTGGCCAAGCTGAGCATGGACAGTGCTCTGCCCCTTGCCCAAGGTGCGGGCGATGCTCGACACTCCCAGGTCTTGCAGGTAGTAGGCATAGACCGTGTCATAAAGATGAGCCTTCGCCTGCTCCATTGCCTGCACAGCCTGGTCTGTCTCCTCTGCTTCCTGCTCGACGTGCGGAATCTGGCTGCCGTTGTAGCTGTTGCGTCCCCAGACATCCACCGCCAGCACGTTGACCGTGTGATACCCCAGGCTGTTGCTGTCGAGCCTGGATCTCCACAGTGCCCAGTTCTCCAGCCGCTGCCTGATTCGCTCAATGCGCGCCATGTGCATTCCCTTCCGGCTCACGCATGAACCCAGCGAAGCCAACGCCCAGGAGCACCGCAGCAGCCTGCAGCTGTGCCACTGTGCGGGTGCCGCTGCCGACCAATGGCGCCAGGACATCCATGGGCCAGGGCGTGCCGAGCACCTTGCCGCCCTCCATCGCATAGAACCACCCCGGCTCGCCGCGCAAGGATCGGCGTATGCACTGGTCCACATAATCCCTGCCCCACTGGACACGCTTCTGGTCCACCCAATCCGCTGTCTCAGGCATCCGGTCTCTCAAGCTGGCTGGTTTGTTCATCCCCAACTCCCCAACAGATCAACGGCATGGACGACGGGTGGACGAGGGGAGGACGGCGCAAACCCGCGCCAATTCTCAATCTGTCCATCTGTCCATCCCGACCACAGAAAAAAATAAAAGACGGCCCGCACGCGAGCGCGCAGACACGCGCCCGCCTGTCCGCACACACGCCCATGTGCACACGTCTGCACGCGGCGGTGGACGGGTGGACGGATCGCCGATTCACCCATGAAAATCAAGCACTTACGCCGTCCACCCCGGGGCGGACGAACGGTGGACGGCAGGACGGCGGTGGCGACAGGACCGGCGGCGCGGATGCAGACGCATCCACCCAGCCGGGGCGTGACCAGCCCGCAAGGCATCCCGCTGTGCTCCACAGCGTTGAAATCAGATCGGGAGGTCATCACCCTCCCCCGGAGCGTCATAGGGCCACTGAGGGGCTTCCTGTGCAGCAGGAGCGGCCGCCAGCACCGGCGTGACTGCATCCTTGGGCTGCCGGAGAAAGCCGCGCTTGCGCAGGCCGGTGCTTTCCCTGTGCACCTTGAAGCCCAGCGACTTCATGGCATTGCTGATCCGCGTGTCCATCTGGCCCGCGTTGTCCACCCTGTCGGGCTTTATCTGCAGCACCTGATAAAGCTCAGTGCGCGGGAAGAACTGGCGCCGCAACGGCGCGGGATCGTTGACGTGCAGGCCATCGTTGCCGTTGACATAGGCATCCAACAGGTCTTCCCAGGGATCGGACCGCTTGAAAGGTTCTTGCTCAGGAAAGATCAGGGTCTTTTCCTCGTCCCTGTCCGGCCAATAGCGCTCCCCGGCAGTAAGCCGATGCAGCGCCTCGGCCAGCAGTTGGCCGCGCATCTCGATCAATGCGTCCGCGTTGACCTGGTGCACCTCCAGTGGCCAAAAGCGGCGATCACCCGTGGCATCACGCAGGAACGTGTCGGCATTCGTGGTGCCCACGTTGACGAAATGGCGCTTGGACTTGACCATCTGCGCGCCATACGGCGGGCGGAACCAGTCCTCTTGTGCTGAGAGGTATTGCTTGATCGCCGTGGACTCGGCCTTGTTCAGAGACTCCAGCTCGGCCGACTCCACGATCCAGGCCATCTGCTGGGCCAGCTGGCTGTCCTTGTCGCCCACACGGATCGCGTTGTCCGTGAAATACGGGTAGGCCAGTGCACGCCAGGCCGATGACTTTTTGAGGCCCTGATCTCCCTTAAGGATCAGCATGTAGTCGAACTTGCAGCCCGGGTTGATGGCGCGGTTGACCAGGCCCATCATGAAACACTTGCCGATGAGGCGCGTATAGGGCCGCTCCTCGATGCCGTACACCTTGGTAAGCCAGTGCTCAAGCCGCTGCTCACCGTCCCATGTCTCGGAACGGATCAGATCCTCAATCGGGTTGTACTTGTCCTGCAGGGCAGCCATGACAGCACCGTCCCGCAGCGTGCCCTTGGAGTTGATGTTGAGCGAGTGCGACTGCAGCAGATACTCGCCCAGCATCATGTCGTCCTCTTCATCCCAGGCGCCCGCCTCCCGTCCCCATGGCGCCTCGCGGCTGCGGTCTACGGCCATCGTGAAGGTGTTGTATCGGGCCAGGCCCGCCAGGGCTGGGTCCAGCTGAAGGCAATACATCACGTTGGGACGGCAGTCCATGTACGAGTTTTTGCCCCACACCAACTTGTCATAGAGCGCCGTCAACTCGCCGTCATGGCTCGGCTTGCGCTTGCCCTTCTTGGGCTTGTCGGCATCGCCGCCGTCCCCAGCAGCAGCCTCAGCAGCGCCCGGCGCAACAGCATCCCCCCCAGCGGGAGCACGCTCGTTCGCGCGATTTGGTTTTGGGGGCTGGAGCACGATGCCCAGCACGCCAGCGAGCCACTTCAAGGCCTCGGCCGGCTTGGCCGTCCCAGGACCCCACTCCATCACAAGATCAATGGGCGAGCGGCGGCCTCCGCGCGCATCGCCCATATCCGCCACACCCCAATCCATGATTCCATCGTCCATGCCATCGGCATGGATGGAGATGTCTTCTTGAAGGTCTCGGCCCAGCGCTTTTGATGTGATGCGATAGCCCTTCGGGCTCCTTTGCTCACGCCCTCCAAACAGGGCCGGCACCCAGACGTGCAAGGCACGCATCGCCTGCTCGTTGACATGAGCAAAATCATTGCGGCCCTCACCGACCCCTGCGGCCTGCTGCGCTGGCCGGGAAGGCGGGGGAGATGCAGGCGCCTGCCGCTTTTCCTTCGCCTCTTGAATCGTGGCGTGCATGCGTCGGATCGCCGATTCATCGGCCTGCGACACCTCCACGGGCGTGCCCGCCACATGCCTGCCCGTGACCGTGAAATACTGCCGCTCACAAAACATCTCCACGCCGATGTCATTGCTCTTGGCCGTCTGGGTATGCCCCTGCAGGTACAGATGCACGCCGGTACCGCTGGGTGATATTTCCGTGAACGTGTGGAAGGCCGCAATGATCTTTTTGCAGCGCTCAGACATCTCCCCGGTGGCAGGGTCCACATGCGTGTCCAGGTCGATGCCAATAAGCCCATCGCCCGGCAGGAAGCCGAAGCCGATCCCACTCCACGCATCCGCATGCCCCTGCTTGCGCTCGAAGGCCAAACGCACCACCGGCAGTGTTGCAAGCCGCTGGCGGTCCCTGTCGCTGCCCTGATCGCCGGAGCGACGGCCTCCGCCCACGTAGTACGGCACCTTGAGCCACGCCGAGCGACGGGCATCCCATTCAAACTTCCACAGCACCCATTGCTGACGCTGCGCAAGCTCAGCGGGAATGCTGTCCCACACCGGGACCGGGGCGGCGGGCAATGCTGGCTTTTCGTCAGACATAGCGGCCTCCACGCACCCACGAAAACATCACATCGGCGTCCCCAACACCGACGACATGCAACGAACCCATCAGAGAACTACCCCCAAAGTTGAATGGCCTGTGCCAGGCCGAAAGCCGCATCGTTCGCGGCGGTTTTTGAAATTGGTTGTGGCAGGCCATACTCGGCTGCTGGCCTGTTGCGCCCTGGCACCTTGCGCTCCCCGCAAATGACCAGGCGGCCATAGCGCTTCATGTTGGCCACCGTGGTGCGGGCCGCAGATACCGCGACACCAGCGACAGCAGCCGCCGCTGAAATCTCGCTGAGCGTTGGACCGCGCTCGGGCGTCCAAAGGCTCTCCACCACATGCAGCAGCGTGGTGCTCACTTCGCCTGCAGGCCTCATGTGAAGTCCTCCGACCTGCCAGCAGCACGGCGCGCATTGCGGCGCAGTCGAAACACCAGCTCGATAATTTCCATGCAGCCCGCTTCCAGCTCATCGCACTCAGTGCTGTCGATCTGGTTGTCTTCCGTCACGCGGGAGCAGATCCCGGCGAGCAAACCGTTTTTTGCTGTGATCTGCATGACCTTCTGCCTGATGGCCGAGGCCTCGCAGGCCCAGCCACCTTCTGGCGGTGGCGGCAGGTACGCCGCAGCCATCGAGAACCGCGCGTTGAAAGACTGGAGCCAGCGCCTGGCATCCGGCCTGCCCATGTCAATCAGCCACTCGCTCAGCAACTCAAGCATTTCTGTGCTCAGCGACTCTCCGTCAGCACCACGCAGCCGGCGGCGCAGGTCTTCCGGGTGAATGGCCTTCTCGCGCCGGTCCGTGAGAAACGCGGCCGCAGCAGTAACACCGCCAGGCGCCTCGCGTACAGCGTTGTAGAAGATGTCGCGCCAATCGGCGCTGGAGTAGCGGCGAGTCATTGGGGCTCCCCTTGAACGCTGGAAATTTCAGGATGGCGCCCGCCCCTGCCATGGCTACGATGGAGGCTTCCACACACACCATCGAAGACACACAGGAGTACGGATATGGATGAACAGATTTCCCCAGATAGGCTGCAAGGCCAGCTCATCGCCTACACCGTGCTGCTAGAAGCAGTGCTGCGCACGCTCCCAGCGCAATCACTGAAATCGATCCGAAGCGATTTCCAGACGAACGGCTCCGAGGTGGAAGGCCATTTGCTAAACACCCCAGGCACTGAGGCGATGCTTGATGCGTATCGCTCGACTGTTGAGAGCACTCAGGAATTGCTGACAAAGATTCATCAGCAGGCAATTTTTCGAGACAGCGCAGCTGGGCGGCTGTAGACAGCCCTTGCCGATACAAATTCGTGTAGTACTTCCGTCGCGCCGAAGTGTCTTGGTCCATAGCAAACCTCCTGCGAGAGAAAAAAAGCCCCACTCCAGCCAGCAACGCAAACCGCACACGCCTTCCCGCGCATGCAGCACCAAGTTGGGGAAGGAGACGAATCCCGGGCGGCGTTGCCGGGAGGCTGGAGGGGGAGAAAAGGCTATGCACTGGTGTCTCCCGCCGTATGAGCGCCACGGCGCAACAGAACGTCCCAGCGCACACACGGCCTCAACTGTTCACAGAGAACCCCAGTGCCCTCCTCGATGAGAGGGCAGTACTCAGCTGGGACTCCGTTCCCAGAGTCCAGCCAATACGACACATGCCCCTGCTTCTTGCCGAGGAGACGAGCAAGCGCGGCTTGGCCACCGGCCTTCTTGATGGCAGCAAGCAGCGCGTCGTGAGGATTCAAAGCAGTTTGTTGGTTCATAACAAGCTGCTTTGTATCTTACTACAAAGAATTTTGCAACCAACAAAACAAAGAAATTTGTAGCATCAGTCCATGCCCGAACAGAATCCACAACTTGCCGAACGCATCCGCATAGCCATGGAACGTGCTAACACGCCCAGCCAGAGCGAGCTAGCACGTGTGGTGGGCGTGAAGCCGCAGGCAATTCAGTATTTGCTGGACCCTAAGAACAATGCGACTGGCAGCAAACACTTGGTGAAGATCGCAGAAGCACTGAAAGTGAGTGCTGTATGGCTTGCGACGGGCCAGGGGGAGCCGACGGATGTATCTGCTCCCTCGAACATTGAACCCGGTCCCGATGTCCGACATGGTGCTCTCTACCCGCTCATCACCTGGGTGCAGGCTGGCGCGTGGAATGGAAACTGCGAAGCATTCACCCCTTATCAAGCGGAACACTGGTACATGAGTCCGCACAACCTCGGCCCGCGAGGCTATGTGTTGCGCGTTAGAGGCGATTCCATGACGAATCGTCAAGGGCGCTACTCATTTCCCGAGGGGATGCTGCTGTTCGTCAATCCTGACAAAGACCCCACTCCCGGTCAGTTCGTGATCGCGCGAAGGGAAGCCGACAACGAAGCAACCTTCAAGCGCTACACGGTCATCGATGGCAAACCCTACCTGGAAGCCATCAATCCTGACTGGCCGCACAAGTACCTGGAAATGAAACCCGGGGACACGTTCAGCGGGATAGTTGTGGATGCATCTTTCGGAACGCTTCCTTAATCTACAAATTGCCTTGTTGACACAAATAACAAATTGATTTGTAATTCGCCTGCCTGAGCTATCGCTCAGGCGGGCGCAGTGGCCTGCATCGCCGCGCGCCCTCCACCGCATAGGAGGCCCGGCATGCAATGCAGCAGTACAGCAGACAGTGCACACGTCTGCACCCTCTCTCTAGCCGTAGACACGACGCCGCTTCAGCGGCACATCCAGCAGTCTGAGCGCCTGCTCTGGCCCCATCGACTCGCCGCCATGTGCGACGCCGCCAATGCGCGGCTGCAGCAAGGCATCCTGCAGGCCGCCAGTGCGGCATACATCGCCCTCGATATCCCGCCACCGGACAGCCACGTCATCGACGTGCTGATGTCCATCCCTGGCCTGGCCGGCGTTGAGCTGACCGACGCCGCAAGGGGTGAGTGATGGCCCTCTACACCGTCACATGCGGCCGGACTCGCCACACGATCCGCGCCACGGGCGCAGCGGATGCCATAGCCCGCGCCATGGTCCTCTTCGGGCACGGACATCCCATCAGCGCAAGGGCAGCACGATGAGCCGCCCGCCCATCCAGATGGAAGGCCCATACCTGCCGCGCCGCGTCCGCCGCACCGTGCTGCGCTGGCTGGTCCTGGCTATGTTCGGCGCCCTCGTTGCCATCAAGTTCGGGAGCGCGCCATGGCTTTGATCTTGATCACCGGCACCCTGGTGCAAGACGCCGAGGTGCGCACGCTGCCACAGGGCGTGGACAGCACCCCGATGCCCGTCCTGTGCCTGTTGATCGACAGCGACGGTCCCGGCCAATTGCCTGTCAAAGCCGAGCAGGTCTACCCGCCAGCAGCCCGCGCGCAGGCCCAGCAGCGCGCCAAGTCATTCAAGCGCGGCATGCGTGTATCCATCACCGCGCCCGTCCACCAGATCCGCCACACCCTGGGCCACTGCAGCGACATCCAGCCCCTGCATGAGCCCGCCCCCATCCAACCCCAAATGCAACTTCTGGAGGCCGCTCATGGCTAAAGCAATCGTCATCGAAATCAAGCATGTCGGCCCTGGCGCTGTCCAAGTCGAATCGGATCTGCGCACGCCCCGCGTTGGCGCCCCTCTCGCGCCCCAGGAATCCGCAGCACTGGAAATGATCCAGCACATCCAGCGGCAACCGGCCTGCCGACGCGTGATCTATGACAGCCCGCGCGTCGATCCCGACACAGCCGCCTGCGTTGCCCTGGTGCGCGATCTGCTGGACCCGGAGGAGTTCGGCCACAGCGTCACAGCCGAAGTGCGCAACGCGGCGCGCCGCGCCTGCGGCATCAAGGGCCAGCAGGAAGGACTTGCAGCATGACCAGCACACACGACACCCAGACCGCCGCCATGCCCACCCCTGGCGCAGGCGCCCTGATGCTGCATGTGCCCGTCATGAGCATTGCACGAAGCCTGCGCAACCCGCGCAAGCACTTCGACCAAGCGAAGCTACAGGAGCTGGCCGACTCAATCAAAGCCACGGGAGGCGCGCTGCAGCCGATCCTGCTGCGCCCCCTGCCCGAGTCGCGCATTGGCGATGAGCAGCAAATTGCGAAGGCCGAGAAGCGCGAGCGCGCGCAGTACGAACTGGTGGCAGGGGAACGCCGTTGGCGCGCCAGCCAGCTCGCAGGCGTGGCCGAAATCCCCGCAATGATCCGCCCGATGTCGGACGCTGACGCCCTGCGCGCGGCCGTCATTGAGAACCTGCAGCGTACCGATATCACGAAGCTCGAAGAAGCCGAAGGCTACAGGGAACTGCTGGACCTTGGAGAAACCACGGCTGAGAAAATCGCAGAGGACGTGGGCAAGAGCCGCACCTACGTTTTCAACGTCATGAAGATCCTCGACCTGTGCGAAGAGGTCCGCGAGGTGCTGCGCAAAGGGGACATTGACTTCAGCCGCGCGCAGTTGCTGGCACGCATCCCCAGTGCACAACTTCAAATCAAAGCACTCAAAGACATCACCCGCACCGACTGGCAAGGGGAGAAGCCCAGCTACCGCGCGTGCGAGGATCTTGTGCAAAACGAGTACATGGTGCGCCTGGACCGGGCCAAGTTCACGATCACAGACGCCAGCCTGGTGCCTTCCGCTGGCAGTTGTGCGGACTGCAGCAAGCGCACCGGCGCCGATGCCGAACTGAAGAAAGAAATGGGCAGTGCAGACATCTGCACTGACAAGCCGTGCTATGACGCCAAGTCGGAAGCGCACACGGCCCGCATCGTGCAGGAGGCCAAGGACAAAGGGCATACCGTCATCGTTGGCAAGGAAGCTGCAGAGCTTCAGGCCCAGGGCTACAACGAGAAGCTGCTCGGCTATCGCCGTCTGGACGCCATCGAGGACAGCCCAGGCGACCACCCGCTGCGAAAAATCATTGGCGACCAGATGAAGGCCGAGGGCATCCAGCCGGTCAAGATCGAGAGCCCGCGCCGCAAGGGCGAGCTTGTTGACGCCCTGCCGAATGAGACGGTGCTGCGCCTGCTGAAGATCGTGGACGGCCAAGCAAAGGCGTCCGAGAAAGTGGCCAAGGAAGCGCGGCAGTTCTCCGAGTCTAAGAAGGCCCAGGCCGAAGCGAAGGCACAGGCCAAATTTGAACAGGCATGGCGCGATGCCCTGCTGGATCGCTCTTGGAACACCCTCAATGCCGAACAGCCTCCCGCCTTCACCATGGACGTGCATCGCTATATCGCCCTGCGGTCCGTCAAGAGCCTCGGAACTGATGACGCACAGGCCATCGCCGATGTGCTCGGCATCGAGCGCGTGGGCGCCCATTCCGCGCTGATCGAGTACGCCAAGGAAACCGTCAGCCCCGACTTCCTGCAGCTCCTGTGCATCATGCAGGGAGACAGCCGCGCCACGCATAACCCCTACAACGGCACGCCGAATGAGGGCCTGATGCTGGTCGCCGGCGCCGTGCTGCAGGAACGCCTGCAGGCAGTGATTGAAGAGGTCAAATTGGCTGCTGCCGACAAGCATCTGCCGAAGATTGCCCCCGTCAAACCTGCCGCCCCAAAGGCGGATCTACCCCTAATCCCCGCTGCGCGCGCTGGCGAGAGTCGCGCGAAGGGCAAAGCCAAAAAATCCCCCGCTGCGCGTGCGAGCGCCGAGCCGAAGACGACTGCCGCCGAAGCCTCGGCCGCTATCGCGGCCGCGCTCCAAGACCAAGACCAAGACCAAGAATCAGGCGCGGCCGCAGCCGCGCAAGGCAACGAGGGGGCGCCTGTCGCTGACGCGCAGGCACCCATTCAAGGTGCGGCTGCAGCCGCACAGGGCGACGATGCAGGCCCAGTCGCAGCTGACGCTGCGCAGGGCCTGCCGCCCTCCCCTGCGGCCACTGATGTTGACCAGGCCATGACCCCTGACGCGCAGCAGTCTGCGCCCGCGCAGACTGCCACCGCTGACGATGGCCAGGACAGTGCGCACGCCGGCACCGGGGCAGCAGATCAAGCAGCCACCAGCCAGGCGCCCACGTTCGCGGCCGGTGACTTGGTGCGCATCAAAGTCGGCCTCAAAGGCCCAACGGGGAGGTTCCGCAAAGAGTGCGGCCGCGTGGGCGTGGTGCGGCCTGGCCATCTGTCGCTGATCGTGGAATTCGGCGCCGGCGTGGGCCAGCGCGCAGGCTTCGAGCCCGAAGAGCTGGAGCCCTACACCGCAGACCCTATCGTGCACAAGCGTGTGCGTGTGCTCAATCTGGAGAGCGCTTACCGCTGGCAGGAAGGCACCGTCACAGCATGCACAGCAGACGGCTGGCAAGTGGAGTTCTCGGGCAAGCCTGGCACCGTGGCCAAGGCTGCAATTTTCGATACCAAGGAACTGGAGAGCCTGGCATGAACGGACGCCGTAAACCATTCCGCAGCCGTTGGGCAGGCCGACCCGACACATTTGCCGTGATCAATCACCACGGCACCAAGCTGACGAGCAAAGAGATCGCCTCCATCATCGACCCGGTGCGCGAGTGCTTCGCCCAGATCCGCGCCGGCACAGCCACTGAGGTGCACGCCACTGTCATGCACAGCACTATCCAGGTGGCCCAAGAGGTAGAGCGCGGGGATATCGTCCACGGCCTGGCCGAACATTTCGACAGCGCCCAGGCAGCATGCGAAGCCTACTTTGCACGCTGCCGAGCCGGCGGCGCTTGGCATCCAAGCGCAGTGCACTTCTACGAGCTGGACGCACTCACAACAGCGATTGACCTGCATGAATTCCAGTTGCAGCAACTCACGGCCCATGAGATCCAAGAAGTCACGCGCAAGCTAATCGCGCGTACAGAGAGCAGCGGGGGTGAGATGCTCAAAGCTGATAGCAACTTGGTCACGACCAGGCCGTACCGCAAGAGTCGAGAGGAGGCACCCGCATGATCGGCAAACAACCCACTGGCGCCATTGAGGGCGTGCAAATCAGCGCGGTGAGTCATGAGGGACTGAGCGTCAGTATCAACGGAAAACCAGGGCGCTTGGCCATCATCACCGATGATGGCCAAGTAATCGCCTCAGGCAAGGATGTGGCTCGCGAGGCCCAGGCAGTGGCCGTAAACTCTTACCGCAACTTTCTGCAGGGCAAAGGTTTCCTTCGCATCCTGAGCAACCCCATCAAAGCTGGCAATGCTGGTGCAGTCGAGGAAGCATGACACTCCCTTTTACATAAAAAGCGCGTAGAACTTGCTCTACGGGCTTTTTCTAGATATCTTGCCGTCCAACAAAGTGGGGCGTATCAGGCAACGTCATGCTGGCAAGGTAGCTCTGTACTTCCCGTTGTATATCCGCCGGAGTTTCCTCGCGCTGCTTGCATTTCAATGCCCAAGCCCGGCCTGGATGTAGGGTATCCCATTTGGGACTCAGGCCGTTGTAGCGGCCATTGCCGGGATCATGGTTGCCAAAACCTTCAAGAAAAAGGTTCCATAGGGGCGAAAACTTGGTGATCATCAGCGACTCGCCCAAGGGAATCCAGATCTCATCCACGACCAAATATCGGCAGGTGAAGTCGTTAATGTCCAGTGTATCGGTGGACAAAATGGAATCCGCATGCTCTTGCAGACGCCCAAACAGTGCTTTGGACTTAGTGGGGTCTGGCATCACCTTACCCTTGCGAGCCCCTTGTGGCACGGCCTTGCCAACATAGATCGGGATTACAGGATTTCCTTTGTTCGCCTGATTTGGCTTCGAGATGGCCCCATAGGAAACGTAATCACCGTGATAGTAGATTGCATAGATACCGGTGCCAAAGAAGGTCTCGAGTTTACCCAAGGAATGTACTGGCTGGCTCACCAGTGCCTCGGCCACGCTGGCGCCTAGGTTCTTCTTGTCAAGTGGATTGAAAGGGATGATCTCGGCTGACTTCATGCGGCCACCCTCGCGCTGCCCATAGTGGCCCGCAGTTGATTGAGTTCAGCGCGGATCAGTGCCTCACCGACGGACGAGGCCACGAGGCGCCCCAATGCCACCGGTACTGCATTGCCCAATTGGCGCATGGTTTCCGTCCATGAACCGTGGAATACATAGCCATCCGGAAAGGTCTGTATGCGAGCCGTCTCGCGCGCGGAGAAGTAGCGTACGCTGCCATCGGGCAGCACCATCATGTTCTCGCCACCTGGCACGCCATGGTCGCCTGCCTTGATGGTCTTGGCTGGTTGATCCAGTGGACTGCCAGTGTGACCAGGATAGACCTTGGCGCCATCTTGAAACTTATGGTCGCGTATGCCGGCCGCAGCACGCGTGCGCGGATCAGGCAGATCGGCGATGGCATCGCGCACAGTACGCCAAGGCAAAGTGGTTGGTGGCTTGGCGGCCAATGCTTGAATGCGCTTGGCCATCTTCGTGGGGGGCTGAGGGCGGTCACGCTTGGCTACCTTGTGACGGTCCCAATACTCACCAGTCACCCACTGGGCATGCAGCAGGGCCGCCTCGCTATGAGTGGCATCCGGAAAGTGCCAGTCAATCGCTAGGTCGGATCGGGTTCCCACGATGAACACACGTTCGCGCTTTTGTGGGATACCGTAGTCTGCAGCGTTCACAAGCGTGGCCGTCACGTTGTAGGTCAGATCGTGCATGCGGCCCGAGGTCTTTTCCGTTTGCAGACGCATCAGGTGGTCAAACCAGCTTTCATGATTTCGTCGCGGAGCTTCTGGGAACTCCAGCTGCAACTTGATGTATTCGTAGTAGTTCGCGAAGCTTGAACGCGTGAGCCCTTTCACGTTTTCCACGATGAAGGTTTTTGGGCGAAGCTTACGCACCACGTTGACAGTAGCCGGGAACATGTCGCGCTTGTCATCATGCGCCTGGTGCTTGCCTCCCATTGAAAAGGGTTGACAAGGTGGTCCACCGGCCAACAGCTCAATATTTTGGGGGATCGCGGACCAGTCCATGTCGCGCACATCGCCTTCATGCAACGGCCAGCCATCCACCAGAGGATAGCCACGTCGCTGGTTCTCCCGCACGGTGTCGCAGGCCCATTTGTCCCACTCCACCACGGCCAGCGATTTGAAGCCGGCCAAGCTTACGCCCATGGCCAGCCCCCCCGCACCCGCGAATAGCTCGACTGCTCGCATCATTTCGTTCCTTTGTTCTCGTTCAGAGATGCATCGATGCGCGGCATCAAGGCATCAAGGTCGCGCAACTCGCACTCCCAACCACCAACACGTCCCAACCCAGCCCCCGCAATAGCACCAGTTGCACCGCTTCTAGCGCACGGCAGCCCTCCAACTAGGGCTACCAAAACTCCAGCGGCAGCTTCGGCATGCGAGCTAGTGCACAACCGCCACACATGAGCCCAAAGCAGCCGCGCACGAAAAGTGCTCTACGACTCCCCACGAAGACCAGGTTAGGTCTCCAGGGCAATTTTCGACCATGCAAGCGAATCGATACCCCAGCGCACCGCCAGCTCAGGCTGAGCATCACGGTATCGCAGCCCCGGACCCTTGCCAAGCGCTCGGACCGCTGCCGGCGTGTCAAAGTATCCATGCTGTGATTTTAAACAGTTAGAGGCCGCTGTATGGCGGTTCAACGTGATCCGCACCGCAACTTGTTCGTCTCACGGGCAGCACCGTTTGTGTCGCCTAGCAGTCGCCATGCTGCAGAGGCGGCAACAACTCATCCGGTTGTTCCTAGGCCCTGACGATGGCCTGCCATGAAACGGATTCCACAGCCAAAACAACCAATACGACGGATATATTGAGTATCCTATGGGCACCCAAGAGACACGAAGCCCACGCGCGGAGCGGCCGCGCCTGCAGGGGTTGTCATGGTTGTTGCGTCGCTCGTGGGGGTCATAGGGGCGATATTGTCCCAGTTCTGCGAGAACTTGGTAAACCGCCCCTGAACTTATCCCTGCAAGCTCAGCTATTGCGCTTGATCCCGAGCGCACCCAGCATCTGCTCGGTCTGCTTTTGCATCTGGTCCTGCATCTGGGTGAACATGTTCTGCGACTGCTCCATGTAGCTGCTCATCATGTTCTGCATGGCGGGCGGCTGCATGCGCATGAACTGGCTCCAGGCCTCGGGCGAGGTGCCCTGGGCCTGCTCGGCCAGCTTGTTCTGGAAGTCGGTGAACATCTGCACGTTCTTTTCCAGATACGAGCCCATGTAGCCCTGCATGGCATGGCCGTAGAAACGGATGATGTTGGCCAGCACGGTCTCGGAGAACATGGGCGCGCCGCCGGCCTCTTCTTCCAGAATGATCTGCAGCAGGATGCTGCGCGTGAGGTCTTCGCCGCTCTTGGCGTCCTTGACCACCACGGGCTCGTTGCTCATCACCAGCTGCTTGACTTCCGTCAGCGTGATGTAGGAGGACGTGTTGGTGTCGTAGAGACGGCGGTTGGGGTATTTCTTGATCACGCGCTGGGCGCTGGGGGCGGCGGCTGTTGTCGTCTCTTGCATTGCAATGCTTCTCCTCTTGTACGTGCTTGTACGGGCAATTGATCTATTGCACTGCAACAGATTCTAGGCAGCGCACACAGCACCTGGCGCAGCAGTAACCCTGATGGTGATCAACGCATGCGACAGAGCGAATGGCTGCCTTGCCGCCGTCCGGGCAAAAAAAATCCCGCTTGAAGCGGGATTTTCTGCAGCCCCTGGTGAGACTGCTTTGTTTGGTAGGCGCGATTGGACTCGAACCAACGACCCCCACCATGTCAAGGTGGTGCTCTAACCAGCTGAGCTACGCGCCTGTCGTTTGTTGAAGCCGCAAGTATAGCAGTGCAAAACAGGGCTTCCGGGCAAGTTGCGCAGTTTTTCCGATCACAGCACCCTGGCGCGTTCCAGCATGGCGTGCATCAGCACATTGCAGCCTGCGGTGATGTCGGCCGGCGTGGCATCCTCGATCTCGTTGTGGCTGATGCCGTCCTTGCAGGGGATGAATACCATGCCGGCCGGTGCCAGCCGCGCCATGTAGACCGCATCATGCCCAGCGCCCGAGACGACGGGCATGTGCGAGTAGCCCAGGGCCTTGGCGGCGCGCGCCACCGCATCCACGCAGTCGGCATGGAAGGGTTGGGCGGGGTAGCTGGACACCAGGTTGATCGCTATGGGCAGGCCCGTTTCCCGGCTGATGCGGTCGGCCACGGCGCGGATGTCGGCGTCCATGGCTTTGCAGTCGGCATCGGTGGCGTTGCGCAGGTCGATGCTGAATTTGACCTGCCCAGGAATCACGTTGCGGCTGTTGGGATGGACCTGCACCATGCCCACGGTGCCGCGCCCGTGGGGCGGATGGCGGTGGGCGCAGGCCACCACTTCCTGCATGAGCTGCGCGGCGGCCTGCAGCGCATCCTTGCGCAGGGCCATGGGCGTGGGGCCGGCATGGGCTTCCATGCCCGTGACCATGCAGTCGTACCAGCGGATGCCCAGCACGCCGGTGACCACGCCGATGGTCCTGGCGTTGTCCTCCAGCACAGGGCCCTGTTCGATGTGGGATTCGAAGTAGGCGCCGATCGGGTGGTCGCCCGGTTCCTGGCTGCCCACATAGCCGATGCGCTCGAGCTCGCCCTTGACGGTCTTGCCTTCGGAGTCGGTGGCCGCATAGGCATGCTCCAGCGTGAAGGCCTTGGCGAACACGCCCGAGCCCATCATCACCGGCACGAAGCGCGAGCCTTCCTCGTTCGTCCAGAAGGCCACCTCGATGGGCGCTTCGGTCTCGATGCCGTGGTCGTTGAGCGTGCGCACCACCTCCAGCCCCGCCAGCACGCCGTAGTTGCCGTCGAACTTGCCGCCCGTGGGCTGGGTGTCGATGTGGCTGCCCGTCATGATGGGCGGCAGGCTGTTGTCGCGCCCGGGCCGGCGCATGAAGCCGTTGCCGATCTTGTCGATGGTCACCGTCATGCCCGCCTCGCGCGCCCAGCGGGTCACCAGATCACGGCCCTGGCGGTCCAGGTCGGTCAGCGTCAGGCGGCAGACGCCGCCCTTGGGCGTAGCGCCGATCCGGGCCAGCTCCATGAGTGAATCCCACAGCCGGCTTCCGTTGACGCGCAGCTGCGCGATGTCCTGCTTCACTTGGGTATCTGTATCCATTGCGGTCTCCTTGTCATGCGGGCTTCAGCGCACCACGGCCGTGGGCTGCAGCGTGGCGGCGCGGCGCTGCACCGCGTCGAAGTTGGGGCCGAAGGCCGGGCGCTTGATATAGCGCCCCTTGCCCATCTCGGCACGCAGATCGCCCTGCGCATAGGCCACCACGCCCTGGCTGATGGTGTGGCTGGGCATGCCTTGCACGGTGCGCCCCTCGAAGATGTTGTAGTCGCCCTTGGAATGCTGGGTCTTGACCGACAGGGTGTGGGTGGCGGCAGGGTCCCAGACGACCAGATCGGCATCGGCGCCCACGCCGACCAGGCCCTTGCGCGGATAGATGTTGAACAGCCGGGCGGTGTTGGCCGAGGTGATGGCCACGAATTCGCTGGGCGTCAGCCGGCCGGTGTTCACGCCCGCATCCCAGATCACGGCCAGGCGCTCTTCCACGCCGCCGGTGCCGTTGGGGATCTTGGCGAAGTTGTCCCGGCCCATGGCCTTCTGCGCGGCGCAGAAGGTGCAATGGTCGGTGGCCGTGGTGTGCAGCTGGCCCGACTGCAGGCCCTGCCACAAGGCCTCCTGGTGGCCCTTGGCCCGGAAGGGCGGGCTCATCACGTGGGCGGCCGCCTTGGCGAAGTCAGGGTCGCGGTACACGCTTTCGTCGATCACCAGATGGCCGGCCAGCACCTCGCCATATACGCGCTGGCCACGCGCTCGGGCAGCGGCAATGGCCTGCGCCGCCTCGGTGCAGCTGACGTGCACCACGTAGATGGGCACGCCCAGCACGCCGGCGATGGCGATGGCGCGGTTGGCCGCCTCGGCCTCCACCATGGGCGGGCGGGCCAGCGGATGGCCCTCGGGCCCGGTGATGCCCATCTTGGCCACTTCCTGCTGCAGCAGGTAGACCAGCTCGCCGTTTTCGGCATGCACCGTGGGCATGGCGCCCAGCTCCAGCGCGCGCTTGAAGCTGTTCACCAGGGTTTCGTCGTCGCACATGATGGCGTTCTTGTAGGCCATGAAGTGCTTGAAGCTGTTGATGCCCTCCTCGCGCACCAGCGTGCCCATGTCGGCATGGACGCTGTCGCTCCACCAGGTTACTGCCACGTGGAAGGAGTAGTCGGCCGCAGCCTTCTCGGCCCAGCCGCGCCATTTGCGGTAGGCGTCCAGCAGCGGCTCCTGCGGATCGGGAATGACGAAATCGATGATGCTGGTGGTGCCACCGGCCAGCGCCGCCGCCGTGCCGGTGTAGAAGTCATCGGCCGTGACCGTGCCCATGAAGGGCAGTTGCATGTGGGTATGCGGATCGATGCCGCCGGGCATGACGAACTGCCCCGAGGCATCGATCACCTGCGCCCCTGCCGGCACCAGGGCCGCCACATCCGGCCCCACGGCCGCAATCGCCCCATCCACACACAGCACATCGGCCTTCTCCTGCCGGTCTGCATTCACCACCGTGCCGCCACGCACCCATACCGAACCCTGTGATTGACCCATAGCGTCATGCCTCCTGTTGGTTGGTCCGGCCTATGCCTTGCTCAGCGCGGGCGCGCCCTTGGTCACCTGGCCTGCCATGCCGATGCGGTAGACCACGCCGGCAATGAACAGGCCGATGAACCATGCGTAGTCATAGGCATGCTTGAAGAAATCACCCACGTTCGGGAATGCAGCGGGGAACGCCGCGTGCAGGAAGCCGGGCAGGTTGGGCGCCACGCCCAGGGCGAAGGCCGCCACGGCCACCCAGTTCCAGCCGTTGGAGTAGCGGTAGACGCCCTCTTCCCTGTACAGGTCTTCCACCACCAGCTGCTTTTTGCGCACCAGGAAATAGTCCACCATCAGAATGCCCGCGATCGGCCCCAGCAGGGCCGAGTAGCCGATCAGCCAGGTGAAGATGTAGCCCTCGGTCGATTCCAGGATCTTCCAGGGCATCATCACGATGGCAATGGCCACCGTCATGTAGCCACCCACGCGGTAGCTGATCTTCTTGGGCGCCAGGGCGGAGAAGTCATAGGCAGGCCCGACCAGGTTGGCCGCCAGGTTCACGCTCACGGTGTCGATCAGCAGCACGATCAGCGCGATCAGCACGGCCGCGCCCGTCATGCGGCTGGCGACATCCACGGGGTCCCACAGGGCCTTGCCGTAGATCACCACGGTGCCCGACGTCACCACCACCGCCAGCATGGCCAGCAGCCCCATGGGCACCGGCAGGCCGATGGCCTGGCCCACTACCTGGTCCTTCTGCGACTTGGCAAAGCGCGTGAAGTCCGGAATGTTCAAGGCCAGCGTGGCCCAGAAGCCCACCATGGCCGTCAGCGACGGCCAGAACACCGACATGAACTGGCCCGCCTTGGGGCCGCCC
The DNA here is from genome assembly GCF_000632165.1 of Delftia sp. RIT313. Lineage (NCBI taxonomy): Bacteria > Pseudomonadati > Pseudomonadota > Betaproteobacteria > Burkholderiales > Comamonadaceae > Delftia > Delftia sp. RIT313. Next base: position 18,516 of record NZ_JFYT01000002.1, read on the forward strand.
GGCGCGTACTGCGAAGGCTGCTCCATGATGGGGCCGAAGCCGCCGGCCTTCTGGTAGACCCATCCCAGCAGCACGAAGCAGATCAGGATCTTGAGCGGCGCAGTCCAGGTCTCCAGCTTGCGGATGGACTCGATGCCATGCACCACGAAGTAGAACTGGATCGCCCAGAACACCAGAAAGCACACCAGCTGCCCCACATTGATGCCCAGGCCCGCGATCTTCTCGCCTTCCAGCGGATGGCCCAGCAGCACGCCCAGCAGGGTGTAGATCATCATGCCGCCGAACCAGGTCTGGATGCCGTACCAGCCACAGGCCACCAGGGCGCGCAGCAGGGCGGGCAGCTTGGCCCCGTGGGTGCCGAACGAGGCACGGGCCAGCACGGCAAAGGGAATGCCGTACCTGGCCCCGGCATGGCCGATGAGCAGCATGGGAATCAGCACGATGAGATTGCCCAGGAACACCGTCATCACCGCCTGCGACCACGACATGCCGTTCGTGATCATGCTGGCGGCCAGCGTGTATGCCGGGATGCACATCACCATGCCTATCCACAGGGCGGCGAAGTGGTACCAGGTCCAGGTGCGCTGACTCGGCAGCGTGGGTGCGAGGTCGTGGTTCCACAGGCTGCCTGTGGACTCACCGGAATGCGGGGCATGCGACATTGCGAAGCTCCTTCTCGAAGAGAGAAATCACCAATCCATTGCTGATCCAGGGTCTGACCTTTTCCATCAAGCGCATTTCGTGCCAGGTCGGCCCGGATGCGGGCCGTGCGCCGACCTGCCGCAATGCCCCCTCTAGCCCTGCGCCGTCACGGCCTGGCGCATGGGGTTGTTCGGATGCGTGGTCCAGTTCGCATACTCCCCGGTGACCGTCTGGCCGGTGCGGGGGTCCACCTCGCCCGGCTGCAGGCTGCGCATGGTGATGCATTCGGGCACGGGGCAGATGGACACGCACAGGTTGCAGCCCACGCATTCGGTGTCATCCACCTCGAACCGGCGCACACCGCCCTCCTTGCTGAAGGTGATGGCCTGGTGGGAGGTGTCCTCGCAGGCCACGTGGCAGCGCCCGCACTGGATGCAGCTGTCCTGGTTGATGACGGCCTTGTCGATGTGGTTGAGGTTGAGGTCCTTCCAGTCCCTGACCGTGGGCACGGCCCGGCCCTGGAAGTCCTCGATGCGCGCAAAGCCGTGCGCGTCCATGTAGTTGGACAGCCCGTCGCACATGTCCTGCACGATGCGAAAGCCGTAGACCATGGCCGCCGTACACACCTGGACATTGCCGCATCCCAGCGCAATGTATTCGGCCGCGTCCTTCCAGGTGGTGATGCCGCCAATCCCCGAGATGGGCAGGCCCGCCGTCTGCGGGTCGCGCGCGATCTCGGCCACCATGTTCTGGGCGATGGGTTTCACGGCCGGGCCGCAGTAGCCGCCGTGCGAGCCCTGGCCGTCGGTGCTGGGGTGCATGACCAGGGTGTCCAGATTCACGCCCATCAGCGAGTTGATGGTGTTGATCAGGGACACCGCATCCGCGCCGCCGGCCTTGGCCGCCCGCGCGGGAAAGCGCACGTCGGTGATGTTGGGCGTGAGCTTCACGATCACGGGCAGCCGGCTGTACTGCTTGCACCACTGCGTGACCATCTGGATGTACTCGGGCACCTGGCCCACGGCCGCGCCCATGCCGCGCTCGCTCATGCCGTGCGGGCAGCCGAAGTTCAGCTCCAGCCCGTCGGCGCCGGTGTCCTCCACCATGGGCAGGATGCGTTTCCAGCTTTCCTCCACGCAGGGCACCATCAGCGAGGCGATCAGCGCGCGGTCAGGCCAGGCCTTTTTCACGCGGGTCATCTCCTCCAGGTTGGTGCGCAGCGGCCGGTCGGTGATCAGCTCGATGTTGTTCAGGCCCATCACGCGCCGGTCCTGCGCCATGAGGGTGGAGTAGCGCGGCCCGTTCACGTTGACCACATGCGGGTCCTCGCCCAGCGTCTTCCACACCACGCCGCCCCAGCCGGCCTCGAATGCGCGGGTGACGTTGATCTCCTTGTCCGTGGGCGGTGCCGAGGCCAGCCAGAACGGATTGGGGCTGGAAATGCCCAGAAAGCGGCTGCTGATGTCTGCCATGTCAATGCTCCTTGAAAAGCGCGGGCACAGCCGCTCAAACCCCGGCCGCCACGGCGCTGGTCAGCGCCTGGTGCATGGCTCGCGCGGCCACCTTGCCGTGCTCCACCGCCTGTACGGTCAGGTCCTGGCCACCCGCGCGGCAGTCACCGCCGGCCCACACGCGCGGCACGCTGGTGCGGCCTTCGTCATCGGTGTCGATGCGGCCGTCACGCAAGGCAATGGCCGCGCCCGCCGGCGTGCCGACATAGGTCTGGCCAATGGCCTTGAGCACCATGTCGGCCGGCACGTCGAACACCTCCTGCGTCACCTGCAGCCTGTCGCCCTCCATGCGGGTGCTGGCCATGCGCACGCCGCAGACCTTGCCGTCCTGCACCAGGATCTCCTGGGGCGCGGCCCACAGCCGCAGGTTGACGCCATGGGTCTGCGCCCATTCCTGCTCCACCCAGGAGGCGGACAGCGCATCCTTGCCCCGGCGGTAGAACATGGTGACCTCGTCGGCGCCCAGCAGCCGGGCCTGCACGGATGCATCCACCGCCGTCATGCCGCCGCCGATCACCACCACGCGCCGGCCCACCGGCACCGTGGATTTGTCGGCCGCCTGGCGGATGTCGGCAATGAAGTCCACCGCATTGCGCAAGCCTTCGGCCTGCGGCTCGGCCGCGCCCAGCGCATTGACGCCCGCCAGGCCCAGGCCGAGGAATACGGCGTCATGCGCCGCCAACAGCGAATCCAGCGTGAAATCTCGCCCCAGCCGCTGGTTGTTGCGCGGCGTGATCCCGCCAACGGACAGCAGCCAGTCGATCTCCTTTTGCGCAAAATCATCGGGAGTCTTGTAGCTGGCCAGGCCGTATTCATTGAGCCCGCCCAGCTTGGGCCGCGCGTCGAACAGCACCACCTCGTGTCCCTGCAGCGCCAGCTGATGGGCGCAGGTCAGGCCGGCAGGCCCTGCCCCGACCACGGCCACCTTGCGGCCCGTGGCGGCAGCACGCTGGAACAGCGGTGCACCATCGGAGGCCATGAAGGCATCGGTCGCATAGCGTTGCAATGCACCAATTTCGACCGGCTTGTCTTCCTGGGTGTTGCGCACGCAGGCCTGCTCGCACAGCTGCTCCGTGGGGCAGACACGGGAGCACATGCCGCCCAGCGGATTGGCCGTCAGGATCTCGCGCGCCGCGCCACGGACGTTGTCCTGGGCGATGCGGGCGATGAAGGCCGGCACATCGATGCTGGTGGGGCAGGCCGTGGTGCACGGCGCGTCATAGCAGTAGTAGCAGCGCTCGGCCTCGATCAAGGCCTGGGAACGGTTCAGCGCGGGATGGGCGTCGGAGAAATTGGCCGCGTAATCGGCCAGGTTCAGGCGGCCGGCGGCAATGCCGCAGGCGCGTTGCGCGGGGCTATCCATGGTGCATCCTCCAGAGTCAGGATTGAGGGCGTGAAAGGGGCCGCGGCATGCAGGTGCACGCTGGGCCATCTCGGACAACGCAAGGCGGGCCGCAGGAAGGACTCCTGAACGGCCCCGGATCCAACAACACAGTCTTCGGAGGTTTCATCGTGGTCCTCGCATGTGTGAGTGACGCCTCTTGTCGGGCGCACTGGGGGTGGAACGGAATTTACGCGGGTGAAAAAATTTACCAATCAGTAAAATCACCCAGAAAGTCGTCAGCAAGAAAGATGCCAGACAATCGCACCAAAATGGCGCCACTTATCCCGACTTACCATCTGCGCAATGGCAACCCTTTCTGACAATGCGCCCCCTTCCCTGGCGCGATCGGCCACGCGCAAACCCACGGCTGCACGCCTGCGCAAGGAACTGAACATCCTGCAGACGGCCGAGCTTCACTTTGCGCAATACGGCTTCGAAGGCGCATCGCTGGAACTGATCGCGCACGACGCCGGCCTGAGCCGCCACAACCTGCTGTACTACTTCGCCAGCAAGGAGGAGCTGTACCTGCGCGTGCTGGGCGACGTGCTGACGCAGTGGCTCGCCGGCATGTCCGACCTGCTGCGGGGCGACGACCCTGCGGAGGCCCTGCGCATCTACATCCGGGCCAAGCTGCAGTCCTCGCGCGAACGGCCCCATGGCTCCCGTGTCTTCACGCGCGAGGTGATGGCCGGTGCGCCCCGCTTCGGGCAGGCCATAGCGAGCCAGGTGGGCCCGGCGCTGGCGGCAGACGTGCAGGCCTTCGAGCGCTGGGTGGCGCAGGGCAAGATTGCCCGCGTGGATTTCACCCACCTGATGTTCATCCTCTGGTCCGTGACCCAGGCCTATGCCGATCAGCAGGCCCAGTTCGCGCTGCTGCTGGGCCGGCCGGAACTGACCGCCGACGACTACGACACGGCGGCCGATCTGATCTACCGGCTGGTAATCCGTGGCCTGCAGCCGGATACCGCGGCTCTCGCACAATGAGCGCATGAATCACAGCATCCGCCTGAGACCCCTGGAGCGCGAAGATCTGCGCTCCGTGCATCTGCTCAACAACAATGCCGCCATCATGCGCTACTGGTTCGAGGAGCCTTACGAGACCTTCGACGAGCTTTCCGCGCTCTATGACGCCCACGTGCACGACCAGACCGAGCGCCGCTTCATCGTCGAGCACCAGGGCGATCGCGCCGGTCTCGTCGAACTGGTGGAGATCGACCTGATCCACCGGCGCGCCGAATTCCAGATCATCATCGCCCCCGAGCAGCAAGGCCAGGGCATCGCAGCCCAGGCAACGCGGCTGGCGCTGGACTATGGCTTCAAGACGCTCAACCTGCACAAGATCTTTCTCCATGTGGACCAGGAGAACGAGAAGGCCATCCACATCTACGCGCGCATAGGCTTCGTGCAGGAAGGCGTGCTGATCGACGAGTTCTTCGCCAACGGCCAGTACCGCAACGCCATCCGCATGTACCTGCTGCAAAACGACTACCTGCAGGCACAGGCCGGGGTCGGCACCTGACCTCCTGACAGAGGAGCGCGGGCCCTGCCCGCCTCCTTGACCGGCAAGTCTCCCCATCATTGGCGGGCGCACAAACAAAAAAACCAAACAAAAAAGCCTTCTGAGTGATCAGAAGGCTTTTTGCATTCCATCTGGCAATGGAAAATTGGTAGGCGCGATTGGACTCGAACCAACGACCCCCACCATGTCAAGGTGGTGCTCTAACCAGCTGAGCTACGCGCCTGTGTTTGTTCGAGAAAGCGATTCTAGCACGGCTTTTTCAGCGTCCAGGCAAAAATGCCTGAACATGCTCAACGCCGCCGCGCCGAACGCACGCCCGCCACGGCGGCCACGATGCCCAGCACCTTGCTCAGGCGGCCCGAATCGGCCACCTCCACGGTGAAGGTCATCCAGGCCGTTCCCTTGACGGACTGGGTCTGCACGCCAATGACATTGGTCTTTTCGCGCGCAAAGACTTCCGAGATATCGCGCAGCAGGCCCTGCCGGTCAGCTGCCTCCACGGACACATCGACCGGGTAGACGGCCGAGGCCACGGTGGCCGCCTTGGGCTGGCCCCAGGCCACGTCGATCACGCGCTCGGAATTGCGCGCCGCCATCTCGCGGAAGTTGGAGCAGTCGGAGCGGTGCACGCTCACGCCCTTGCCGCGCGTGACGAAGCCCCGGATGTCGTCCGGCGGCGCAGGCTTGCAGCACTTGGCCAGCTGGGTCATCAGCGAGTCCACGCCAACGACCAGCACGCCGCCCTTGGGCGAGTCCGTGCCGCGCGCCTTGCGCACGAGGGTGAATTCCTCGGGTTCTTCCTCCACCTCGGCGGGCCGCAGCACGGTCTCGATATTGCGCAGCGAGTACTCGTCCTTGCCGACGACCTCGAACAGCGCATCTGCCGACTTGAAGCCCAACTGCACCGCCAGCTCCTCCAGCTTGACGGCGGTCTTGCCCTCGCGCTGCAGCAGCTTCTCGACGGCCTCCCGGCCGCGCGCCACGGTCTCGTGCGTGGCCTGGGCATTGAACCAGGCACGCACCTTGGCCTTGGCACGGTTGCTGGTCAGATAGCCCAGGTCGGCGTTGAGCCAGTCGCGCGAGGGGCGGCCTTCCTTGACCGTGGTGATTTCCACGGTCTGGCCGTTTTGCAGCGGCGTATTCAGGGGCACCATGGCGCCGTCCACGCGCGCGCCGCGGCAGCGGTGGCCCAGGCTGGTGTGCACCGAGTAGGCAAAGTCCACGGGCGTTGCGCCCTGCGGCAGCTCGATGACGGCCGCGTCGGGGGTGAGCACGTAGATGCGATCCTCGAACAGGCCGCGATGGTGCGCACCCGCCAGGTCGCTGCCCCAGGCCAGCAGCTGGCGCAGCACGGCGATCTTGGCGTCGTATTCACTGCTGGCCGTGACACCCGCATAGCCCTTGGTGCCCGCCTCTTTGTAGGCCCAGTGGGCCGCCACGCCGTGCTCGGCATGGTCGTGCATGGCCTGGGTGCGGATCTGGATCTCGATGGCACGGCCCGTCTCGTCGCGCACCACGGTGTGCAGCGACTGGTAGCCGTTGGGCTTGGGCTTGGCGATGTAGTCGTCGAATTCCGCCTCGATGGGCGTGAACTGCTCATGCACCCAGGACAGGGTGGCGTAGCAGTCCTTGATCGTGGGCACGACAACACGCATGGCGCGGATGTCGAAGACCTGGTCGAAGTTCAGCGACTTGCCGCGCATCTTCTTGACGATGCTGTAGATGTGCTTGGGCCGGCCCTGCACCGTGGCGCTGATGCTGTGCGCACGCAGATCGGCCTCCAGCCGTGCCCGCATCTGCTCCATGTAGGCTTCGCGCTCCACGCGCTTTTCATCGAGCAGGCGAGCCACTTCACGGTAGGTCTCGGGCTCCAGGAAGCGCAGGGACAGATCCTCCAGTTCCCACTTGATCTGCCAGATGCCCAGCCGGTTGGCCAGCGGCGCGAACACCGTCAGCGCCTCGCGCGCAATGCCGGGAGAGACCGGGCGCTTGCTGGCCGCGTAGTAGCGCAGCGTCTGCAGGCGCGAGGCCAGCCGCAGCAGCACGACACGCAGATCGCGCGAGAAGCCCAGCAGCATCTTGCGCACGTTCTCGGTCTGCGTGGCCTCATCGTCCAGATACTGGCCGCCCAGCTCGGCGCCGCGCGCCTGCTGCTGCACGCGCATGAGCTTGTTGGTTTCCACCGCCAGGGTGGCGAAGTTCTCGCCAAAGGCCTTGGCGATCACTTCCTGCGGGCGATTCAGGTGCACGCTGGCATGCACCAGATAGATCGCCGCCTGCATCGTTTCGGAGCCACCGATGGTCTTGAGGATGGCGGCCACCGCATCGGCATGGGCCATCGTGTTCTCGCCGGACTCCATGGTCTCGGTGGCGATCAGCGGCTCGGCAAAGCTGCGCGCGCGGGCCAGCGCGTTGACCTGTTCGGGCAGGGTCTGCGACGTGGCCGTGATCAGGTGCGGCAGCACCGCCGGCACCTGGCCCGGCGCGGCTGCGGCGGGCGAAGGCGCCTGCACGGCGGCCTCGCTGCTGGCGGTCTTCATTCGTCACTCTCCCTGGCCTGCTCGGCAAGATTCATGGTGCTTGGCAAGCGCTCTTCTCCCCATAAGAACCGGCACAGCAAGGCCACCTGCCCTGCTGCGACGAAGGTGGGCGCATGCCCCACCCCTTCAAATTCCACGCAATGCGCCTTCGGGCCGCGCTGCGCCATGGCCTGCGCCGTGGCCGCAGTCAGCAGATCGGACTGCGCACCACGAACTAGCAAGACGCGTGCCTTGATCTGGTCATACAGCTGCCACAACAGCGCTTCGCCGGCCTGGGCCATCTCGGGCGTCATCTGCTGCAGGGACACTGCAATCTGAGGGTCATAGTGCAAGACAAGGCCGCCATCGGCGGCCGGCCGCATCATAGGTCGCGTCAATCGCAACCATTGCCCTTCGCTATGTGGGCCGAAGCCTTCGGAAATCAAGAGCAGCGCATGGGCTGCCTGTTCAAGATTTTCAAAATGCACGCCCTTGCCCAGGTACTGACCTATGCGCTCCAGGGCAGACCACTCGATGACAGGCCCCACATCGTTGAGCACCAGCCTGCGGATGGGAGCCGGCAGCGGCAGCCCCGGCTGGCCTGCAAGCGCCATGCCGATCAGCCCGCCCATGCTGGTGCCCACCCAATCCAATTGTTCGACGGGCGCCTGCGCATGCACCTGGACCAGCAAGGCCAGCATGTCGGCTGCGTAAAGAGGCACCTGGTAGGCGGCCGGATCCTGCAGCCAGTCGCTTTCGCCACGCCCGACCACGTCGGGGCAGATCACGCGGGCGCGTTCGCTGAGCCGCTCGGCCAGCACGTCGAAGTCACGCCCCTGGCGCGACAGGCCGTGCACGCAGACCACGACATGGGGATGGTTCGGATCGCCGGTGCGATTCCATTCCCAATAGGCCATGCGGTGCGACGCATTCTCTTGAGCAGCCGGGCTGGCAGTACGGCTCCAGGGTGAGGCACGCCCGGCAACTGCCGGGCAGGATACGTAGTTCAGCGTAGGATGATTCATGGAAACGCATTCGCGGAGCCGGCGCCGATAATGGCTGTGTTGCATCGTACATTCATTCGGAGACTCTCTATGTTGAAAGGCAAGACCGCCCTCGTGACCGGTTCGACCAGCGGAATCGGCCTCGGGATCGCGAAGGCGCTGGCCCGCCAGGGCGCCAATATCGTGCTCAATGGTTTCGGCGATGTGGACGGCCCCCGTGCCGAAGTGCTGGCCGCAGGCCAGGCCGCCGGCGCCCAGGTCGCCTACCACGGTGCCGACATGAGCCGCGTGGCAGACATCGAGGACATGGTCCAGTACAGCGTGCGCAATTTCGGCCAGATCGACATCCTCGTGAACAATGCCGGCATCCAGCACGTGGCACGCGTGGAAGACTTCCCGCCCGAGCGCTGGGATTCCATCATCGCCATCAACCTGTCCAGCGCCTTCCACACCTCGCGCCTGGTCCTGCCCATGATGCAGGCGGCCGATGGCGGCAAGGGCTGGGGCCGCATCATCAACGTGGCTTCGGTGCACGGCCTCGTGGGCTCGGCGCAGAAGTCCGCGTATGTGGCGGCCAAGCACGGCATTGTCGGGCTGACCAAGGTCACGGCCCTGGAGAACGCCACCTCCGGCATCACCTGCAACGCCATCTGCCCCGGCTGGGTGCTGACGCCGCTGGTGCAAAAGCAGGTGGACGCCAAGGCCGAGCAGCACGGCATCAGCAACGAAGAAGCCAAGAAGCTGCTACTGGGCGAAAAGGAACCCTCGATGCAGTTCACCACGCCCGAGGAGCTTGGCGAACTGGCCGTGTTCTTTTGCTCGCCCGCCGCAGCCAACGTGCGCGGCGTGGCCTGGAACATGGATGGCGGCTGGGCTGCGCAGTAATCGCGGCCAGACAGGAGCACTGCCAAAAAAGGAGCGCCACGGCGCTCCTTTTTTCATGGATGGGTCACCCGGTCAGTACATCTGCACCGACCCCGAAACGTGGACCATCACCTGCGCCTTGCCCGCTTCCACGGACACGGCATCCATTTCCGCGCCGGCGGCCTTGGCGGACATGGCCATCATGCGCGGACGCGGCATGGGCACCGAGGTATCGCTGCTGCTCACGTTGACCTCGCGCAGGCTGTAGTTGGCAAAGCCGAAGCTCTTGGACAGCGTGGTGGCACGCTGCTTGAACTGTTCGATGGCCTTGGCCTGGGCCTCGCCCTCGACCTTTTCACGGGCCTCGCGCGACAGGCCGAAGCCCACTTGCGACAGCGTCATGTCCTGCACCTGGGCCGCCGTCTGCGTAATGCGCGCGAAGTCGCGGCCCTGCAGAAGAATCTCGGCGCGGCCCTGCCAGCCTTCCACCTTGTTGTCCTTGCCATAGCGCGGATAGATGCCGAAGCTGCCGGTGCTCACATCCATCTGGCCCGACTGGGCGCTGCGCTTGGTCACTGCCATGGCGGCCTCGACCACTTTCTGCAGCTGGGACTGGACCGTGGCCGCATCGCGCCCTTCGCGCGTGGCCGACAAGGTGGCGGTCAGCAGGTCCTGCACCACATCCACCGAGCCTTCTGCAGACAACTGCACCACATTGGCCGGCTGTGCCTGCGCCGAGGCGGCGTTCTGCGCCCAGGCACCGCTGGCACAGGCCAGCGCAGTGGCCGCGACCACGGACTTGACCCAGGGGCGGGACAGCTGTTTGGAAAGCTTGCTCATGCGTTCACCCTTTGAAATGAAAGGTAGTTCAGGGATACAACTGCATGCCGCCCTTTCGCTACGGCATGCCGCCAGATGGTGACAGGTGTGGAGCCGTTCAGGCCTATTCGTCCCGTCATTCACAACATTATTGCAACGATAAATGCATCAACGCGGCAAACCCATAGTTAAATATTCTAAAGACACATTTTCCGTTCTAAATTTAAACGCAACATCTGTAACACACGGCAAAAGTTCGGGGTTTTGACCAGACTTTTCAGCCCAAGCTGGTAACAATGGCGGCTGTTACAAATGACCGACCGAGGATGAACATGGCCACTACGACCAACCGCACCGACAAGATCCTGGTGGTGGATGACGATGCGCGCATCCGCGACCTGCTGCGCCGCTACCTGACGCAGGAAGGCTTCGAGATCATGATTGCCGAAGATGGCAAGGCGCTGAACCGCATCCTGCTGCGCGAAACAGTGGACCTGATCGTGCTTGACCTGATGATGCCCGGCGAGGATGGCCTGTCCATCTGCCGCCGCCTGCGCTCGGCCAATGACCGCACGCCCATCATCATGCTGACCGCCAAGGGCGAGGATGTGGACCGCATCGTGGGCCTGGAAGTGGGCGCCGACGACTACCTGGGCAAGCCGTTCAACCCCCGCGAACTGCTGGCGCGCATCCATGCCGTGCTGCGCCGCCGCCCGCCGCAGGAAGCGCCGGGCGCGCCTTCCGGCGACAACGAGGTGGTGAGCTTCGGCCCCTTCACCTTCGACCTGGGCACGCGCGTGCTGCAAAAGAACGGCGAGGAACTGCCGCTGACCACGGGCGAATTCGCCATGCTCAAGGCCCTGGTGCGCCACCCGCGCCAGCCGCTGTCGCGCGAGAAGCTGGCCCTGCTGGCGCGCGGCCGCGAGTTCGAGCCCTTCGACCGCAGCCTGGACGTGCAGGTCTCGCGCCTGCGCAAGCTGATCGAGGAAGATGCCGCCGCACCGCGCTATATCCAGACGGTCTGGGGTGTCGGCTATGTGTTCGTACCCGATGGCGCGAACTGAAATGCATCACCCCCTGAGGCGCTGCGCGCCTTCCCCCTCTCTCGCTCCGCGGGAGGGGGACGACGCCCTCGCCGCGAGGCGGCTCTTGCTCGGCGTCCCTGGGTTGGGGCCGTAACGTTTTATGTGCCGTTGACAATGCGCAGCGCCAAAACCTCACCCTGTCGACCGAGACAACCGGTAACGCAGGCTGGCCGGCACAGGCGTAATCTCGCAGCCGGCCCCTAGAATGACGAACCGCATTCCATGAGTTCCTTCACCGTCCCGCCCCACGACGCCACCAGCCCTGCGCCGCTCGACTACGAGCGGCGCATGACTGCGCGCTCTCCGCTGGGACTCAATCTTTTCTGGCGCACCTTCTGCCTGCTGGCCCTGTTGCTGGTGGGCAGCATCCTGGCGTGGCTGCAGACGCTGCGCGCCTTCGAGTTCGAGCCGCGCACGCTGCACACCGCCCAGCAGATCGCCTCGCTGGTCAACCTCAGCCGCGCGGCCCTGGTGCATTCGGATGCCATCAACCGTGTCTCGCTGATCAAGACCATGGCCGACCAGGAAGGCGTGCGCATTCTGCCGCGCGAGCCTGGCGACAGCTTCGAGCTGCTGGACCAGAGCACGCTGGGCAAGCGCCTGACCGAGGAGCTCACGCGCCGCCTGGGCTACGGCACCATCGTGGCGCGCAGCGTCAATGGTGAACCGGGTCTGTGGGTGGGCTTCACCATCAATGGCGACCGCACCTGGCTGCTGATGGACCGCTCGCGCTTCACACCGGCCAGCGGGCGCACCTGGCTGATCTGGCTGATCACGGCCGGCCTGCTGTCCCTGGCGGGGGCGGCAGCCATCGCGCGCCTGATCAACCGGCCACTCAAACAGTTGAGCTATGCGGCCAACCGCGTGCGAGATGGCGACTTCGACGCCAGCCAGCTCGACGAGGAAGCCGTCACCAGCGAGATCCGCGAGGTCAACATCGGCTTCAACCGCATGGCGCAGAAACTGGCCCAGCTGGAGCAGGACCGCGCGGTGATGCTGGCCGGCATCTCCCACGACCTGCGCACGCCGCTCGCCCGCCTGCGGCTGGAGACCGAGATGAGCGTGGTGGACGACGTGGCGCGCGAGCACATGGTGGCCGACATCGTGCAGCTCGACGCCACCATCGACAAATTCCTGGACTATGCCCGCCCCGACCATGTGACCCTCAACCCGGTCAACCTGCATGCCGTGGTGTCCTCCTGCGTCTATGCGGTGCAGGACCACCGCGAGCTGCAGATCAGCATGGCCGTGCCCGAAGGCGTCTATGTGCTGGCCGACGAGGTGGAACTGGCGCGCGTGATCTCCAACCTTTTCGAGAACGCACGCCGCTACGGCAAGACGCCCGAGACCGAAACCACGCATGTGGACGTGACGGCATCGGAGCGCGAAAGCTGGGTCGTAATTCGCATCCGCGACCATGGCCGTGGCGTGCCGCCCGAGCAGCTGGCCAGCCTGACCCAGCCCTTCTTCCGCGGCGACTCCGCGCGCACGGCCGCAGCGGGCGCGGGCCTGGGCCTGTCCATCGTGGACAAGACGGTGCAGCGCATGGGCGGCGTGTTTGCGCTGTCCAACTCCTCCACGGGCGGGCTGGTTGCACATGTGCAGTTGCAGCGTGCCTCGGGCGTGGCCAAGGGTGCCGAGCCCGAGCAGCGTCTGCAGCGCCCGCAGATCAAGCGCCAGTTGCCTCCGCGTGCGCAGGACGGCGCCCTGGACGGAGAGGACTGAGCCCGCAGCGCGCGTTCGTCAGATACGTTCGGCAGACACAAAGGCCCCGGCGATCATTGACCGATCGCCGGGGCCTTTTGCATGGGGATGGCACCCCGCTGGTCAGGCGCGGAACAGCAAGGCGGCGGCGCGCGCCTCCATGGCCTGTTGCTGGCCCACGGGCCCGAGCTTCTCGGCCGTCTTGGCCTTGACGTTGACCTGGTCCAGCGCCAGGCCCAGCGCCGTGGCGATGCGCTCGCGCATGGCAGGAATGTGCGGCGCCAGCTTGGGAGCCTGGGCAATGATGGTGCTGTCGATGTTGCCAATCTCCAGGCCCGTGGCGCGCACGCGGCGCGCAGCTTCCACCAGCAGCACCAGCGAATCGGCGCCACGGAATTCTGGGTCGGTGTCGGGGAAATGCCGGCCGATGTCGCCCAGCGCCGCGCCGCCCAGCAGCGCGTCGGTGATGGCGTGCAGCAGCACGTCGGCATCGGAGTGGCCCAGCAGGCCCAGTTCATGCGGCACCTCGATGCCGCCCAGGATCAGCTTGCGCCCGGGCACCAGGGCATGCACGTCCCAGCCCTCGCCAATACGAAAATTCATGTGAAACATTCCAGGTTCAGAAAAACGGATTGCCCGACGCCTGCGGCTGGTCGCGCTTGCCCCGGTAGCGTTCCAGCGTCGCGCCATGCGCGCGCTGCGACAGCACGGCGGCAGCCAGCGCAAAGTCGTCGGGATAGGTGACCTTGAAGTTCTGCGCGCCGCCGGGCACCAGGCGCGGGCGCTGGCCCACGGCCTCCATGGCGCTGGCCTCGTCGGTCACGGCCGATCCCGCGTGTTCCAGGGCGTCAAGCAGCGGCGCGATGCGAAACATCTGCGGCGTCTGCGCCAGCCATTTGTCGCTGCGGTCCACCGTGCCCGCCACGCGCACCCCGCCAGGCCCGGTCACGGCCGTCTTGAGCGTGTCGGGCAGCTTGTGCGCCAGCAGGCCGCCCACGGCATCGTGCTCGCAGGCGTCGATCAGGGCATCGATCAGTTCGGGCGTCACCAGGCAGCGCGCGGCGTCGTGCACCAGCACCCAGTCGTGCGCACTCGCTCCGCGCGCCAGCAGCTCCTTCAGGCCGTTGGTCACGGATTCGGCCCGCGTGGCGCCGCCGCAGGCCGCCGTGGAGTAGCGCGTGGGCGACGGGCCCGGCAGGCCCTGGCGCCAGAAATCATCGCCAGGCGCGATCACCACCAGAGTGTGGTGCACGCGCGCTGTGCCCGCAAAGGCGGCCAGTGTGTGCGCCACCATGGGCGCACCGGCCACCAGGTGGTATTGCTTGGGCAGTTCAGGCGCAGGCGCATCGGGCGCGATGGCGCGCGAGCCCGTGCCCGCACAGGGGATCAAGGCCCACAGGCGGGCCGGCTCCAGGGATGCGGGCGCAGCCGCCGCAAGCAGATCTGTCATGGTGGCGCATTGTAGTGACGGCCATGCGCCACCATGGACATGCGGGCATGCCTGCATGGCCGTCATGCGTGCTGGCTAAAATGGTTCGATACCCCTCTGCGCGTGCCGAGGGGTTTTGTCGTTACTTCGCCCAGGCGCTGCGGCGCCCACGTCCAAGCACCATGGAACTGCCCAAGCTCACTCCCGGAAAACGCTTCACCCTGCCCCGCCCTGTGGGCAGCGCCGACGCCCTGCTGCTGGCCCGCCTGGGCGAGCGCGAGAAGGCTGCTGGCCGGGTGACGGCCATCGTCACGGCCGACGCCTCGGATGCCCAGCGGCTGATCGACGAGATGGCCTTCTTCGCCCCGGGCCTGCGCTGCGCGCTGTTCCCCGACTGGGAGACCCTGCCCTACGACAGCTTCTCTCCCCACCAGGACCTGATCAGCGAGCGCCTGGCCACGCTGTGGCGCATCAACCAGCGCGACAAGGAGCATGGCGCCGACGTGGTGCTGGTGCCCGCCACCACGGCGCTGTACCGGCTGGCGCCGCCCTCCTTCCTGGCCGGCTACACCTTCGAGTTCAAGAGCGGCCAGAAACTGGACGAGGCCAAACTCAAGGCCCAGCTGACGCTGGCCGGCTACCAGCATGTCTCCCAGGTGGTCAGCCACGGCGAGTACGCGGTGCGCGGCGGCCTGATCGACCTGTTTCCCATGGGCTCGCTGCAGCCCTACCGCGTGGATCTGTTCGACGACGAGATCGACTCCATCCGCACCTTCGATCCCGACACCCAGCGCAGCCTCTACCCCGTGCCCGAGGTGCGCCTGCTGCCCGGCCGCGAGTTCCCCATGGACGAGGACGCGCGCGCCAAGTTCCGCCAGCGCTGGCGCGAGCTGCTGGAGGGCGATCCCACGCGCAGCCGCATCTACAAGGACATGGGCCAAGGCATTGCCACGGCCGGCATCGAGTACTACCTGCCGCTGTTCTTCGACGAAACGGCCACCGTGTTCGACTACCTGGGCGCCGATGCCACCGTGGTGATGCATGGCGACCTGGAGCCGGCCTTCCAGCGCTTTTGGCAGGACACCAAGGAGCGCTTCCGCCTGGTGCAGGGCGACCCCGAGCGCCCGGCCCTGCCGCCCGAGGTGCTGTTCCTGTCCGCCGACCAGTTCTACACGCGCGCCAAGGAGCACGCCCAGCTCGCGCTGCGCCCCGGCACCGAGGACGTGGCCGACAGCGCCATCTTCCAGAAGCTGGAGGACCTGTCCGTGGTGCGCGGCGCGGAAGACCCGCTGGCGCGCCTGCAAAGGCACATTGCCAGCAGCGCCCACCGCATCCTGCTGCTGGCCGAGTCCGATGGCCGGCGCGAAAGCCTGCTGGACTTCTTCCGCGCCTCGGGCGTGAACCCGCCGGTCTTCGACTCGCTGGCCGAGTTCCAGGGCGATGCGGGCGAGAAGGTGGGCATTGCCACGGCCGGCCTGATGAACGGTTTTGCCTGGGTGGAGGAAGGCCTGGACTTCGTCACCGAGACGGAGCTGTTCGCCACCAGCCCCACGGGCCGCAGGCGCCGCCGCCAGGAGCAGGTCAGCGATGTGGAGGCGCTGATCAAGGACCTGTCCGAACTCAAGGTGGGCGACCCCGTGGTGCATTCGGACCATGGCATCGGCCGCTACCAGGGCCTGGTCAACATGGACATGGGCCAGAAGAACCCTGACGGCACGCCGGCCGTGCAGGAGTTCCTTCACCTGGAGTACGCGGGCAACGCCGTGCTCTACGTGCCCGTCAGCCAGTTGCAGCTGATCAGCCGCTACACGGGCGTCTCGCCGGAGGACGCGCCGCTGCACAAGCTCGGCGGCACGCAGTGGGAAAAGGCCAAGCGCAAGGCGGCCGAGCAGGTGCGCGACTCGGCAGCCGAGCTGCTGAACATCTATGCGCGCCGCGCCGCACGCCAGGGCCATGCCTTCCGCTACTCGCCCCAGGACTACGAGCAGTTCGCCAACGACTTCGGCTTCGAGGAAACGGCGGACCAGCGCGCTGCCATCCACGCCGTGATCCAGGACATGATCAGCCCCCAGCCCATGGACCGCCTGGTCTGCGGCGACGTGGGCTTCGGCAAGACCGAGGTGGCGCTGCGCGCGGCCTTCGTGGCCATCACGGGCGGCAAGCAGGTGGCCTTCCTCGCGCCCACCACGCTGCTGGCCGAGCAGCACTACCAGACCCTGGTGGACCGCTTCTCCAAGTGGCCGATCAAGGTGGCCGAAGTCTCGCG
The DNA here is from genome assembly GCF_000632165.1 of Delftia sp. RIT313. NCBI lineage: Bacteria > Pseudomonadati > Pseudomonadota > Betaproteobacteria > Burkholderiales > Comamonadaceae > Delftia > Delftia sp. RIT313. The sequence goes on from NZ_JFYT01000002.1 coordinate 35,262, forward strand.
CTTTCGCTCGGGCAAGGAGATCACGGCGGCTGTCAAGGGCATTGCCGACGGCTCGGTGGACATCGTCGTGGGCACGCACAAGCTGCTGTCGGAGTCCACACAGTTCAAGAACCTGGGCCTGCTGATCATCGACGAGGAGCACCGCTTCGGCGTGCGCCACAAGGAAGCCATGAAGGCCATGCGCGCCGAGGTGGACGTGCTCACGCTGACGGCCACGCCCATCCCGCGCACCATGGGCATGGCGCTGGAAGGCTTGCGCGACCTGTCCGTCATCGCCACCGCGCCCCAGCGGCGCCTGGCCATCAAGACCTTTGTGCGCAACGAGGGCACGGGCGTGATCCGCGAGGCCGTGCTGCGCGAGCTCAAGCGCGGCGGCCAGTGCTACTTCCTGCACAACGAGGTCGAGACCATCGAGAACCGCAAGCAAAAGCTCGAGGAAATCCTGCCCGAGGCACGCATTGCCGTGGCCCACGGCCAGATGCCCGAGCGCGAGCTCGAACGCGTGATGCGCGACTTCGTGGCCCAGCGCTACAACATATTGCTGTGCTCGACCATCATCGAGACCGGCATCGACGTGCCCAGCTCCAACACCATCCTCATCAGCCGCGCCGACAAGTTCGGCCTGGCCCAGCTGCACCAGTTGCGCGGCCGCGTGGGCCGCAGCCACCACCAGGCCTATGCCTACCTGATGGTGCCCGACCTGGACAGCCTGACCAAACAGGCCCAGCAGCGGCTGGAGGCCATCCAGCAGATGGAGGAACTGGGCTCGGGCTTCTACCTGGCCATGCACGACCTGGAGATCCGCGGCGCCGGCGAGGTGCTGGGCGAGAACCAGAGCGGCAACATGATGGAGGTGGGCTTCCAGCTCTACAACGAGATGCTGTCCGAGGCGGTGCGCAGCCTCAAGGCCGGCAAGGAGCCCGACCTGCTCAGCCCGCTGTCGGCCTCCACCGACATCAACCTGCACGCGCCGGCCCTGCTGCCCAACGACTACTGCGGCGACGTGCACCTGCGCCTGTCCTTCTACAAGAAACTGGCCACGGCACGCACCAGCGACCAGATCGACACCCTGCTCGAAGAAATCGTGGACCGCTTCGGCAAGCTGCCGCCCCAGGCGCAGACGCTGATCGACGTGCACCGCCTGCGCGTGCTGTCGCAGCCCTACGGCGTGGTCAAGGTGGATGCGGCGCCCGGCGTCATCAACATCACCTTCAAGCCCCAGCCGCCCGTGGACCCGATGGCCATCATCCACCTCATCCAGAAGAACAAGCACATCAAGCTGGCCGGCAACGAGAAGCTGCGCATCGAGCGTGCCCTGGACAACCCCAAGGACCGCGCCCAGATGGTGCGCGACGTGCTGCGCAGCCTGGGCCAGCCGCTGGTGGAAGCGAAGGCGGCCCAGCCCGCATAGAACGCGTCGTTCCAGCCATGTTCCTCGAAGCGAGCATCGCCCTGCTGGCCCTGGCCACCGCGCTGTGGCTGCGCCCCTGGCGCATGCTGGCCGGCCGCACTGGTCCGGGCGGCCCGCAGGACCGCGTTGCCTCGCCCCTGGTCACGCCGCTGCTGGGCGTGCTCGTGCTGCTGCCCTGGATCTGGGCCCTGCCCACGCTGCATCGCATGCCGCTGCAATTGCAGTGGTCCTCGGCGCCGCTGGTGGTGCTCATGCTGGGCTGGCCGCTGTCCGTGCCGCTGCTGCTCGTTGTGGGTGGCCTGGCGGCCCTGCTGTCGCCGGCCCTGGGCTGGGGCGATGCGCTGGGCATCTCGGTCTGGCAGGGCATCGTGCCGGCCACGCTGGCCATGCTCTGGGGCGCGGCGCTGCGGCGCTGGCTGCCGCACCAGATCTTTGTCTACATCCTCGCGCGCGGCTTTGCGGGCACGGTGCTGTGCGTTTTCATCTCGGCCCTGCTGGCCCAGGCGGCGGGCCACGCCCTGCCCGGCGTCAACGAGGATCTGTCGCGCATCGCGCGCTGGCTCATGGCCTGGGGAGATGCCGTGGTCACCGGCATGGTCACCGCCATCTTCGTGGTGTTTCGCCCCCAATGGCTGGCCACCTGGTCGGACGCCATCTACCTGCGCCAGCCGCCCGCAGCCTGACGGCAGGCCCGCCACTGGATATGATTTGCGCCTGTTTCCCGCCAGCCCGGCGGCCCGTCCCCTTTTTGCTGCCCCACCCATGACCGATGTCACCGAATTCGCGCCCGGACTGCTGATCCGCGGCATCCAGCCGCCACTGAAGCTGGCCGACTACAAGCTCATCGCGTTCGACATGGACTCGACGCTGATCACCATCGAGTGCATCGACGAGATCGCCGACGCCACCGGCAAGAAGGCAGAGGTCGCGGCCATCACCGAAGCCACCATGCGCGGCGAGATCACCGACTTCAAGGACAGCCTGCGCCAGCGCGTGGGCAAGCTCGTCGGCGTGACCGAGGCCGACATGGCCCGCGTGCTGGCCGAGCGCCTGAAGCTCTCCCCGGGCGCCGAAACCCTGGTGCGCGCAGCCCAGGCCGCGGGCCTGAAGGTGCTGCTGGTCTCGGGCGGCTTCACCTACTTTGCCGAACATGTGCGCGGCATGCTGGGCATCGACTTCGTGCGTGCCAACGTGCTGGAGATGCGTGACGGCGCGCTGACCGGCGGCCTGATCGAGCAGCCCTGGGGCGACATCTGCGACGGCGCCGAAAAGCGCCGCACCCTGCTGGAAGTCGCCTCGCTGCTGGGCATTCGCCCCGACCAGTGCATCGCCGTGGGCGACGGCAGCAACGACATTCCCATGATGCAGGTCGCAGGCCTGTCCGTGGCCTACCACGCCAAGCCGCGCGTGCGCAACGAAGCCAAGGTCTCCATCACCGAAGGCGGCCTGGACCGCCTGCTGGAAGTCCTGCGCTGAAAACGGGTGGCAGCGGCGGGCGCAGGCCGCTGCGCCGCTCCGCAATCAATAGCTGAGAATGTTCTGTGGGCTTGCTTTTCCGGCAAGCCCCAGTCTTTTCTACAATGCATCACGCAGCCCCATAGGCCACCGCCCCAGCGCCGGGTGGCCCACCTACAACAGCAGGCTGCACGCCGGCGCATCCGCGCGCCGGTGCTTGGAATCTCCTCCCCCATCCCCATGTGACACACAAGGCCGCAGGCTTGCCCGCATATGGGCAGCCTGTGGCGCGCCGAACGGCGCGGGCCCGCCTGCGCCGACCGTGTACATGACCACCATGATTGGAAAAAACTCCGTGAAGACTTCGTTCCGCGCCACTGCCTCCGTGATCGCCCTGGCCATTGCATCGCTGACCGTGCCCACGCTGGCCCAGGCCAAGCGCATGGGCAGCGGCGGCAAGTCCGTGCGCCCGGCGTCGATCGGCAAGGCCCCCGCTCAGCCCGCAGCGCCTGCGGCACCCACCGCCAGCAAGGCAGCGACTCCGTCCACCCCCGCCGCACCAGCCGCGCCTGCAGCCCCGACCGCTGGGGCAGCCCCCGCTGCGGCACCTGCGGCTGGGGCCGCCCCCGCTGCTGCTGCACCTGGCGCGGCTGCCGCTCCCGCAGCACGCGGCTCCGGCATGATGGGCACGCTGGGCGCCGCTGCCGTGGGCGCCGTTGCAGGCTCCATGGCCGGCAATGCGCTGGCTGGCGCCATGACCCCTGAAAAGGATGCGGCCGCCAAGGAAGCCGAAGCCAAGGCCAAGGCCGCTGAAACCGAGGCAGCCGAGCTGCAGCGCAAGGCCGACGAAGCCAAGGCCAAGGCAGAAGCCGCCCGCGCTGCCGCCAAGTAAACCGCCTGCGTTTTTCCCCGAAAAGGCCGCGCCCGTCGCGGCCTTTTGCTTTATAGGGCGGCCGTTTCAGCCCGGCCCGGCGCGCAGCGGCTGCAGCAGGTGCGACAGTCCGTTGTGGTCCAGTTCCTGCATCAGCGCCAACAACTGGCCCAGCTCTCCCTTGGGGAAGCCTTCGCGTGCGAACCAGTTCAGATAGTTGCCGGGCAGGTCGGCGATCAGCCGGCCCTTGTACTTGCCATAGGGCATTTGCACCTGCACCAGCTTTTGCAGCATTTCGGAGTCCATGGCGGCGATGGTACGCGCTGCGGCATCGCAAGAATCTGCATAAAAAGCCACAGCCTTATAACCAAATAGCAAAATTGTTCATTGCGGCCGCTGGCGCCGCACTAGACTATGCGCCTGCCTGCCGTACCGCCCGACACAGAACCACTCCACCGGGCCTGCGGCGTTTTTGCAACCCGTTGAAGAAAGTCCTCCGGTCATGTTGAAGAAAGCCCTCTCCGCAATCGCGATTGCCACGCTGGCCCTGACGGCCCAGGCCGCCGACGTGCTCAAGGTCGGCGCCACCGCCGTGCCCCATGCAGAAATCCTCAACCATGTGAAGCCGGCCCTCAAGGCCCAGGGCATCGACCTGCAGATCAAGGAATTCAGCGACTACGTGCAGCCCAATGCGGCAGTCGAGGACAAGCAGCTGGACGTGAACTTCTTCCAGCACCAGCCCTACCTGGACAGCTACAACAAGGACCGCAAGACCTCGCTGGTGGCCGTGCCCAATGGCAAGGTCCATGTGGAGCCCTTCGGCGGTTACTCGCAGAAGATCAAGAACGTGAAGGATCTGAAGGACGGTGCCACCATCGCCATCCCCAACGACCCCTCCAACGGCGGCCGCGCCCTGATTCTGCTGGCCAAGCAGGGCCTGATCGAGCTCAAGGACCCCAAGAGCCTGACCCCCACGCCGCTGGACGTGGCCAAGAACCCCAAGAAGCTCAAGTTCAAGGAACTCGAAGCCCCGCTGCTGCCGCGCGCACTGGCTGACGTGGACCTGGCCCTGATCAACACCAACTACGCCATCGAGGCCAAGCTCAATCCCACCAAGGATGCGCTGTTCATCGAAGGCTCCGATTCGCCCTACACCAACATCGTGGTCTCGCGCCAGGACCGTGCCAACGATCCCAACATCGCCAAGCTGATGAACGCGCTGCACACGCCCGACGTGAAGAAGTTCATCCTCGAGAAGTACAAGGGCGCTGTCGTTCCTGCGTTCTGAGGCGCAGGGAATGCAGCCGGTCGGCTGCGTCCTGTCCCCGCAAAAAAAGCGCTGCCTCGGCAGCGCTTTTTTCATTCCCGTTCCCTGGTATCGCCACTCAACCCGCAGGCGTCACCTCGGCCGGCGCCTTGGCCGCCGCAGCGGGCCGCGTGATGGCGCTGCCCATGGCCGCGCCCATGATGCAGGCGATGGCCAGCCACTGGGTCCCCACCAGGTGCTCATGCAGCAGCAGCATGCCCATGAGGGCGGCAATCGCAGGCTCCGTGGCCAGGGCGATGCCGAAGGTGGCCGGTGGCAGGCGGCGCAGGGCCATCATCTCCAGCGTATAGGGCAAGGCGCTGGAGATGGCCGCCACCACCAGGCCGAAGGCCAGGATGGACGGCTGCAGCAGCTTGGCCCCCGCCTCGGCCACGCCGAAGGGCACCACCACCATGGCGGCGAACACCAGGCCCAGCGACACGGCCTGGCCGCTGGGAATGCTGCCCAGGCGCTGACCCAGCAGGATGTACAGCGCCCAGCAGATGGCAGCGCCCACGGCGCAGGCAATGCCCACGGGCTCCAGCACCAATCCGCCCGCGCCGGCGCCCCCTATCGGCAAAATCAGGGCCAGCCCCGCCACGGCCAGCGCCAGCCAGACAAAGTCCACCGGCCGGCGCGAGTGGTAGATGGCCACGGCCAGCGGGCCGGAGAATTCGATGGCCACGGCCAGGCCAAAGGGAATGGTGCGCAGCGCCATGTAGAACAGCAGGTTCATGGCGCCCAGCGCCACGCCGAAACGCAGCAGCGCCCAGGCCTGGGGGCGGGCCAGCGTCCAGCGCCAGGGCCGCCAGATGGCCACCAGTATCAGCGCGGCAAAGCCCACGCGCAATGCCGAAGTGCCCTGGGCGCCCAGCACCGGAAAAAGCTGCTTGGCCAGTGAAGTGCCCACGCCCAGTGCCGTGACCGAGCCCAGCACGGCCAGCAGGGGCCAGGCGCGGTTCCATGTGGTGTTTGTTGTCATGGCCCGTACGATATTGCAGGCCAGCGATGCAAAAGGCTCGTTTTGGGGCCTCTTCGCGCAATATTCGCTCTTTCCGACCGCCCCGCACCCGTTTTCCGCCCCTTCCCCATGCCCGCCATCGCACTCGATACTTTTGACCGCGCCATCCTCGACGTGCTCCAGCGCGACAACCTCACGCCACAGCGCCTCATTGCCGAGCAGGTCCACCTTTCGGCACCGGCCGTGCAGCGGCGCATACGGCGCCTGCAGGAGCTGGGCGTGATCACGGCCAACGTGGCCGTGGTCGATCCCGTGCGCACGGGGCGCCCGCTCACCGTGCTCATCAACGTGCAGCTGGCCAACGAGCGCCCGGACCTGTCCCTGGCCTTCCGCGCGCGCGTGGCGCGCGAGCCCGCCGTGCAGCAGTGCTACTACGTGACCGGGGAAGCCGACTATTCATTGATCGTCACGGCTGCCGATATGCAGGAGTACCAGGCGCTGGCGGCGCGGCTGTTCTCCGGAGACGACAACATCCGGCGCTACACCACCTCGATCGCTCTGGAACGCATCAAGACCGGGCTGCAGTTGCCGATGGCAGAACACAAGCCCGACAATGAAACAAGTTGACACAACCTAGACATACACCAGGAGACTGCTTTGAGCGCACCTTCACCGGACAGCATGGCCCGCCTTGTCGCCACACGCACCCTCGACAAGTACGAGCGTGACTACTATCCCAAGCGCGAGCGCATCACCATTTCCTTCCGGGGCGACCTGGCCGAGCAATACAACTACGACATGATCCAGCCCTTGTCCGAGGCCCAGCGCCATGGCCACAAGGTCGTCATCGAGGCGACCAGCCAGAAGACCGGCGCCACGGGCCACTACTGCATCGAATGCAACAGCTGGAACCTCATCGAGGCCGTGGGCACCTGGGCGCCCGGCGAGCAAGCCCCGGCCGCAGACTGATCTGCGCCGTCAGCCAACTGCCGGTGCCAACGCGCTGCCAGCCACCCACCAGGCCAGCGCCAGCATCATCACGCCCGTGAGGCCATCGAGAACGCGCCAGGCCTGCGGCTTCTCGAACAGGCGCTTCATGCGGCGGCCCGCAAAGGCCAGCGCCACGAACCACGACAGGCTGGCCGATGCTGCGCCCACCACATAGACCCACTTGAGCACGCCTTCCTGGCGCGCGCCGATGGAGCCCATGAGCAGCACCGTGTCCAGATAGACATGGGGGTTGAACAGGGTGATCACGGCCAGCGTGGAGACCACGCCCAGCAGGCCACGCGGGGCCAGTTGCCCGCCCGATGCCGCCAGTTGCGCATCGGGCGCCATGGCCATGCGCCACAGCGCGATCAGCCCATAGGCCAGCAGGAACAGGGCGCCGCCCAGCGTCAGGTAGCGGGCCAGGTCGGGGTTGTCGCCCAGCAGCCGGGCCATGCCCGCCACGCCCAGGCCGATGAGCACCACGTCGCTCACCACGCACCAGGCCACGCACGCGCGCACATGCTGGCCTTGAACGGCCTGGCGCAGCACATAGAGGTTCTGGGCGCCGATGGAGACGATGAGAGACAGGCAGACCGTGAAGCCCGCCAGCCAGGAAGAAGAAACATTTGCAGTCCACATGGCCGGGATTGTCTGGCCAGCAAATGGTTAAGTAAAATTACATTTACTCAACCAAATGAAGAATATCTAAATGCTCGACTACGCCGGACTCGAAGCCCTGGCGGCCGTGGTGCGCGAAGGCAGCTTCGAGCGCGCGGCACGCAAGCTGCATGTCACGCCCTCGGCCGTTTCCCAGCGCATCAAGCTGCTGGAGGAGCGTGTGGGCCAGGTGCTGGTACTGCGCGGCCAGCCCTGCTCGGGCACCGATGCGGGCCGCAGGCTGTGCCTGCACCTGGAGCAGGTGGCCCTGCTCGAAAACGATCTGCGCCGCAAGAACCCGGAACTGGTCCCCGAGGGCCAGACCGCCCTGCCCACGCTCAAGCTGGCCGTCAATGCCGACTCGCTGTCCACTTGGTTCATGGATGCCATGTCCGCCTTCACGCGCGACGGCAACGAGCTGCTGGACATCAGCATCGACGACCAGGACCACACGGCCAAGCGCATCCGCGAGGGCGAGGTGCTGGCCGCCGTCACGGCCACTTCATCGGCCATTCCCGGCTGCAATACCTGGCCACTGGGCCGCATGCGCTACGTGGCGGCCGCCAGCCCCGACTTCATTCGCCGCTACCTGAAGGACGGCATCACGCCCGAGGCCATGGCGCGCACGCCCATGATGAGCTACGGCCGCAAGGACAGCCTGCAGGACCAATGGCTGCAACGCCTGGGCGCAGAGGGGCGGCGCAACACGCCGCGCCACTTTCTTCCCTCCAACCAGGGCTATACGCGGGCCTGCGAGCTGGGCATGGGCTGGGGCATGCACCCGCCGCCGATGATCGGCGCGCAGCTGGCCGAAGGCAGCCTGGTGGAGCTGCTGCCCGGCAACGACCTGGACATTCCCATGTACTGGGCCCATGCGCGCAATGCGCAGGCCAGCCTGCAGCGGCTGACCGACTGCGTGATCCAGGCGGCAGCCGCCTGTCTTGACCCGATGGAGTGAGGGGGCCATCGACGACCCTCTCTTTCCCCCTCGCCCACTCCGTCGAATCCACCTCCCCGGCCAATGCGTTTTTGCCAATCCGGGATCATCGCAATACCGGAAACAAACAGGTCTTCCATTCATTGAAGCCGCTGAAATACCGGCGTCAGCAGATAATCCCGCGCACGCCCGGAAAATGCAAACAGGAACAGTCCTAGAAATAAAATAGGAGCATTCCCATAAGGCGGATACAAGCGTCCCGGGGGCAAAAAGAAGGACTCAGATTTTCTGAAAAGCCTTGACATCATTTGCCGGGAGCCTAGAGAATTCGCGGGCCTCAAGGCAATTTCATAAAGCTGCCACTCTTTTTGAAAATCACCCAGGCAATAGACGCGCCTCGAAATACTTGCCATATCCAGGAAATCGACATCTCCGGCAATGCCTCCATTGCCGGATATTCAGGATTCGCCTATGACCACCACAGGAATACACAGGGACGAATACACGGGACAGGCAATGCAGGAGTACTCCTTCGCTTTTCATTTGCGCATTCCATTCATTGCGCATGCGGCATGCCAGCGGCGCCGCGAAGCCGGCGGCATGCCTGCGCCGCCCGCAGGGCGCCACCAGGGCTTCACCCTGGTGGAGATCATGGTGACCCTGGCCGTGATGGTCATCCTGCTGGCCATTGCCGCCCCCAACATGAACGACATGGTGCAGGCCAGCCAGCAGGAGTCCGCACTGATGCGCCTGTCCGCGGCCCTGCGCATGGCCCAGCACGAGGCGGGACGACGCAACCAGCGCATCACCATCTGCCCTGCCAGCGCGGGCCGCAAGGCCTGCAGCGACACCACCATCGGCAGCGGTCCCTATCAGGGGCTCCAGGATTGGTCCGGCGAGCTGATCGCCTTCAGCGACGGCAGCACCCCCCGCGTGATCGACGAGGACGACCAAGTCCTCAGGGTGTTTCCCAGCGTGCGCAGCGTGGATCTCTTCGCCTGGTATCCGACGGGCGGCCAGGGCATGAAATCGGCGGGCCACGCCGTACACGCGCTTCCGGACGGGCAGATCTGCTGGCCCACGGCCCGCCAGGGCGCACCGGGCGCCGAGCAGGTCCACCGCGTGGCCTACCCCTGCAACCCCGACGTGCCCTTCACGGCCTGCCCGAGTCGCGCCCGGCCCCCCCCCGCCCGCCATATCGCCATGTATGCCGGTGGCCTGCAGGACCTGGCACCGCGCGACCCGCTGCCCCGCGCCTCTGACAGCCGCAAGCCGCAAGCCGTGGACTGCGCCGGCGCCGCTTCCGGCCTCTGAACACAAGCGAGGACTTCGCATGGACAGGAAGGATCCACACCCCGCCCCCACCCCCGCCGTAGCTGCGGCATCGCAGGCAGGCTTCACGCTGGTGGAGGTCATGGTCACCCTGGTGGTCATTTCCGCCGGCCTGCTGGGCACCCTCAAGGGGCTCTATCAGAACCTGGGCGACCTCAATGCCTCCTACCAGCGCACGGCGGCCGTGCAAAAGGCCGCCGAGATGGTGGAACGCCTGCGCGCCAACCGCCGGGGCGCACTGGCAGGCGACTTCGACGGCGGTGGCGGCACCGCGCCCAGATCCTGCAGCGACCCTGGCGAAGGCGGAGACGACAAGGCCCATGCCCAGTACCGGCTGTGCCTGTGGCAAAGGGACCTGGGCAACGCCCTGGCCCAGGGCCAGGGCAGCGTCAAGACTGCCGAAGGCAAGACCCTCATCACCGTGACCTGGAGCCATCCCCGCAGCGGGGATGGAAACCCCGAAGAACACAGCATCGAGGTCATCCCATGAGAGATCGGCTGGCATCCCGTGGCCCGCAGCAAGGCCCGCAACAGGGCCTGACCCTGGTGGAACTCATGGTGGCGGTGGTCATCGCCCTGTTTCTCCTGGCCGCCTTGGCGGGACTGTATGTGAACGCAAGAGGCCTGCTGCGCCATGAAAATGCACTGGCGCGCATGCAAAGCGATGCACGCCTGAGCTTTGGCGTGATGGGCCAGGCGGTGCGCAATGCGGGCTTCACGGGCTGCAGCACGGCCCTGACCAAGGTTCCCCCCTTCATCGCCGAGCCCGAAAGGCTCGGGCCCCACTGGAACCTGCTGGATCCCATAGGCATCCGGCGCGGACAGGCACAGGATGCCTGGACCAGTTTCGCGGAAGATGTCCCTGCCCAGGCCAGCGCCCGGTCGGACGTGCTCAGGACCGCGGGCACGGGCACGCACAAGAGCAGCCAGCAACTGAGCGACAACGATGTGGTCGTCGCGACCGATTGCTCGCAGACCTACATTTCCCGCCGGGTGCTCCTGGATACCTGCATCCAGCCCCCGCCCGGATCGGGAATTTCCGGCTTCTCTCCGGACCGTGGCGCCTGCGGCCTGACGCCCCTCAAGCGCGATGCACGCGTGCTGCCCGCAGTCAATGACCTGTTCTTCATCGGGCGGCTCAAGGACGGCAGCGCCACCGGCCTCATCCACTGCTCCAGCAGCCTGATCGATCCCAAGCCCGAGCAAGGCAAAGCCAATAACCTGAGCTGCCGCATGCTGGCCGAAGGGGCCGTGGATCTCAAGATCGAGGCCATACACGGCCAGCCCTCGGCCGCCGTGCAGCAAAAGGCTCCCGGCAACAGCGTATGGAACAACACCGACTCCGGCCTGGCCGGCAGAGCGACGACGCCGGGCCCGCCTCCGCCGCCACCGCCTCCTGCCGTGCGCGCCGTGGAAGTGCGCCTTCTCATGGCCTCCGCGCCTGGCATGGGTGCGCTGCTGCACGCACCCCAGAGCTACACCTTCTATCGCGACGGCAACGGCGCCCCCCGGCGCACCACCGCAGCCGATCGGCGGCTGTACCGTGAATTCAGCGCGGTCTTCACGCTGCGAAACCGGGTGGAATGAGCATGGCAAGGACACGGACACAAACACGGACACAGGGCGGCCTGGCGCTCATCACCACCATGATCATCATGATGGCCCTGGTGATGCTGTCGCTGGCCGCCATGAACATGGGCCTGCTGCAGGGCCGGTCCACGGGCAACCGCAACGACTGGCACATCGCCTTCCAGGCCGCCGAGGCCGCGCTGCGCGACGGGGAGCAGGACATCACCACCCGCAACCCGGCCCTGGAGGCCTTTGACGATGCCTGCACAGCGGGCCTGTGCCTGCCCAGGGAAGACGGCAGCTCGTGGTCCGAGGCGCTCATTGCCCAGGACACGCTGGGCGTGGCGCTGGGCACGCACACCGGGCAGACCGCCCCCGGCCCCCAGGGAGCCCCGACACCGCGCTACCTCATCGAGCGGCTGGAGACCCCTGCGCAAAGCGTGGTGGTGCAGGGCTATGGCGCCGACCAGGGCCGCCCTCCCGTCTTTCGCGTGACGGCCATCGGCATGGGAGCGGCCCGGCGCGCCGATGGCAGTCCGGCCTCGCGGGTGGTGCTGCAAAGCATGTACATCAATTGAAGGAAAGACCATGCGCAAACTCCCTCTGCAAAAGCCAGCCCAGCACCCCCTCTTGCCGGCGGCAGTGGCGATGCTGCTGCTCGCCTGCATGGCCGGCCCCCGCGCGCAGCAACCGGCGCGCCCCGTGCCCCTGAACATCTCACAGGTGCCCCTAATGGCCACGCAGAACGCCACGCCCAACGTGCTGCTCATCATGGACAACTCCAACAGCATGGACGAGGCACCCAACGGCTGGGCCGTGGGCAGCGCCAGTGCGAACAGCAAGTCCGAAATCGCCCGCACCGCGGCCCGCACCATCATTGAACGCCACCAGGGGCGCATGAACTTGGGCCTGATGGCCTACCAGCAGAACGACCACGTTGACATCACCAGCCTGGGCAACTCGCTGTACGACGTCAGCTACAACCCCAGGCACTGGAACCGGGACTGGGAAGGCCCGCGCGCCAGCCCCGACAACAAGCGCTTCCGCCTCCCCAACCCCAACGACCCTGGGCGCTTCATCCACTTCAACGTGGCCTTGCCGATGTACGGCCTCGGCAACACGGCCGCCCACTGCTTTTCCGCCACAGCCAACGCCGCGGCCACGCCCGCCAATCCCGACGGCTTCCGCACAACCGAGACACCCGATGGCCCCTGGGACCGCTATGCCTGCTTCCGCAGCAAGATAGGTACCGACAACACCGTCATTGCGGGCTATGGCGACTTCTGGTTCGAGGGACCTTTCGAGGCCACCGACTCCGACTTCGCCCAGGGCATCTTCGACTTCGGCAGGCAGATATTCCTCACGCCCATAGGCTTGGCCTGGTTCAGCAACGGGTGGCGCAACAATGACGGTTCCCGCCGCTTTCCAGGCCGCGGCTTCCTGCACCAGCCCATCCGGCCGCTGGACGGCGCCCACAGGGCCGCGCTGGATCGCAAGCTGGCCACCTCGCAGTTTGAGGTCAACGGGCCGACCAATCCCGCCCTGCCCCTGCAGAACGCGGGCAGTACGCCGCTGGAGGGCACGCTGCTGACGGCATTCGACTACTTCCAGGGCGAGGGGGGCAGTTGGCGCGATGCGGCAGAGGGCTATGTGCCCGCCTGCTATCCGCTGCCCCAGTCCTGCGGCCGCAACTTTTTGGTGCTGCTCACCGACGGCCTGCCCTCGACCCGGCCCGACGGCACCATCATCCAGGACATGGCGGCCGGCCTGCGCCAGACGGCAGAGGCCGCGCGGCGCCTCAGGCAAGAGGCCAACGTGGAGACCTTCGTCATCGGATTCGCCCTGCCCTTCGGCACCAATCCCGAGCAATTGAACGAGGTGGCCGCCGCCGGGGGCACGGAGCGCGCCTTCGCGGCCAACGACCCCGCGACCCTCGATACCGCCCTGCAGGCGATCTTCGCCGACATCGCCGCCCGCTCCTCCAGCGTGGCCGCCGTGGCGGCCAACTCCACCAACGTGTCCAGCAGCACCAGGATCTACCAGGCCCGCTTCGATCCCCGCGACTGGAGCGGCACGCTGTCAGCGCACAGCATCACAGGCACTGCGGTGGCCGAACAGGCGCAGTGGGAGGCACGCATTCCTGCGACACGCCGCATCCTCAGCTACCGGCCCGACACGCGCCAAGGCGTGGCCTTTGCCTGGGATGCACTGAACCCCGAGCAGCAAAGGCAGATCGGATCGCTCGACGTGCTGGCCTACCTGCGGGGCAGCCAGGCGCAGGAAGCGCCCCGTGGACCCCTGCGCAGGCGCACCAGCCTGCTGGGCGACATCGTCAACTCGGCCCCGGTGTATGTGGGCGCGCCCGAGATGCCCTACACCGAGGCCTCCTACCGCGAATTCCGCAAGGCACGGGCCGATCGCCGCAAGATGGTCTACGTGGGAGCCAACGACGGCATGCTGCATGCTTTCGACGCGGATACGGGGCAGGAGCTCTTTGCCTATGTCCCCTCGACCGTGATCCCCCACCTGCGCCAGCTGTCCGATCCGAACTACCGCCACCGCTTCTACGTGGACGGCTCGCCCATGGTGTCCGATGCCTTCATCGGCGGCCGGTGGCGGACCATCCTCGTGGGGGGTCTGGGCGCAGGGGGCCAGGGCGTGTACGCGCTGGACATCACCGATCCCGATGCGATCACCGAAGCCGCCGCCAAGGACGTCGTGCTGTGGGAGTTCGGCGACCGCGACCGGCGCGCACCGGGCAGCAACCGACCGGCCGGTTTCGATATGGACATGGGCTTCAGCTTCGCGCAGCCTTCCATCGCCAGGACACGGGCAGGCTGGATGGCCCTGTTCGGCAACGGCTACAACAATGTGGAGGCGGACGGCGCGGCCAGCGCCAGCGGCAATGCCGTGCTGTACGCCGTCAACCTGGAGACCGGCGCGCTGCACAGGAAATGGGACACTCGCCGAGGCGTGCAAGACAGCACGCGCAGGTGGCCCAATGGCCTGAGCACGCCGGCTGCCGTGGACCTGGATGACGACGGGCTGGTGGACCGCGTCTATGCGGGAGACCTGCAGGGCAACATGTGGCGCTTCGACCTCATGGCCGCGAGCGGGGACGGGGGCGGGATCGTGCCGTCGGTCAACGGCACTCCTGCACCGATGAGCACCCCCTGGGGCGGCAGCTTCCACGGGCAGCCCATCACCACGCGGCCCGAGGCCAAGATCAGCCACGGCACGCTGCAATCGCACGTGCAGCTGCTGTACGGCACGGGCAAGAGCTTCGAGGTCGGCGACCATGACGCTGCGGCCCCGGCCTCCGCATCCCAGTACTTCTTCAGCCTGCTGGACGAAGGCACCGGGGGCTCCTCCGCAAGCCACAGCGTGCTGAAGGTCACCAGTGTCGACGCCGGCGCCGCCAACGGCGATGGCCGCACCACGCAGATGTCCCTGCGGCTGATCTCCGACGGCCGCCCCGGCAACAGGAACTGGATCATGCCCCTGGCCGACGCGGGCGAGCGCTTGATCACCCATCCCATGCTGCGCCGCGACCGCATCATCTTCACCACGGCCGTGCCCAGCACGCAGATGTGTACGGCAGGCGGCCATAGCTGGCTGATGGAACTCTCGCTGGACGGCCAGGGCGCGGAGAAGTATGCCGACGGCCTGTTCGACATCAACGGCGACGGTACGGTGGACGGCAGCGACCGCTACGGCGACAACGACCGCGCCACCGGGGGCGCGCGGCTGGAGGGCATCAGCTCTCAGCCCGCCATCCTGAACAACGGCAAGCAGGAGACCAAGGTCATGAACAGCACCGCAGGCCTGCAGTCGCTGGCCGAAAGCAAGGGGCCGCTGAGCAACAGGCGCATTTCCTGGCGCGAGGACACCCCGGCCGACATCCATCCGCTGGGCCTGGACTGACTATGGGCATGCAGAACAACCCGTTGCCGACGCCCGGCCGCCGCCGGACGGCAGGCGGCTTCACCCTGATCGAGCTGATGGTGGTGGTGGCCGTGATCGGCATCCTGTCGGCCATCGCCTATCCCAGCTATGCCGAATACCTGCGCAAGTCCCGCCGCACCGATGGCAGGCGCGCCTTGCTGGAGGCCGCAGGCGCCATGGAGAAGTACTTTTCCGCCAACCTGACCTACGAGGGTGCGACGCTGGGAGGCACCGGCGTCTATGCCAGCCGATCTCCCGACGGTTTCTACGAACTGTCGCTGAGCCCTGACCCCACCGCATCGAGCTACACCCTCATTGCCTCGCCGCTGCGAAGCCAGCTCAGCGACAAATGCCATACCTTCACCTACGACCACCTGGGCGTGGGCGGGGTCCGCAATGGCACCCTGCCTGCGCGCGATTGCTGGTAGCAGCCGCGCAGCGTGGCCCGGCAGCCGCGCTCAGGGTTCGCTGCCCGGCCCAGGGATCGGGGCCGGCGCCCCGGACCCGGCAGGCTCGGGCCGCTGTATGGTGCGCACGGCCGCGCGCACGCGGGTCAGGGTGTGGAAGTCCAGCAGGCTGGTGGCCATGATGGTTTCCCAGAGAAAGCAGGCCAGGGCCGAGAGAAACATCAGCACGCCGAACAGAAAGCCCAGCACCGCATAGCCATGGCCGTTGATGCCGTAGGCCTCGCCCAGAAACAGCAGGGCAATGGTCAGGCCGATGCAAAAGCCGCAGACGGTCAGCAGCCCTATGCAGACATTGGCCAGCCGGCCGCGCTTGCGCAGAAAGTGCAGTTCCGTGAGGCTGCGCGCGATGAAGTCCTCTTCCTGCGGGTTGCGCAGCAGTTCTTCCAGCTTGCGCGCGCGGTCGATGATGCGGGCCAGCCGCCCGGCCACGGCGCCGATCATGCCGGCCACGGCCGTCAGGAAGAACACCGGCGCCAGCGCCAGCTGGATGCTGTGGGTGACGGTATCGGCGTCTAGCGACCAATTGATCATGCGGTCCTCTGCGTGCTTTCTGTTGTCTGGTGCGGCCATGCTGCCGTGTTTTCGCGCGGACAGTATTGTGGCCGCAAGCGGGGCCGGCAAGAGGCCATGTCGCCAGCTTTTGGCATTCAGCGGGCCGGTGGCGCTGGCAGCATCTGCCGGCACAGCGACAGCATCTCGGTCAGCAGGGCGGGCGCCTGGTCGCGCCGGCAGACCACGCCCAGCGGCGCCAACCTGCCCGTCAGCCGCACATCAAGCCGGCACACGCGCGCATGGGTCTGCAGGCCCGGCGCAATGCTCAGTGGCACCAGGGCCACGGCGCCGGGCTGGCTCAACAGGCCCTCCAGTATCGGCAGGGAAACGGTGGAGACGGGAAACCAGGGCGCATCGGGCAGCGCCTGGAGCACCTCGGCCTCGAAAATCCCGCGTACGGCGATGTTGGCCGTGGGCAGCACCCAGCGTGCGCCGGTCAAGGCCTGCAGCGGCACGTCACGGCGCCCGGCCAGCGCATGCGAGCGTGCGGCCACCACCACGGCCGTGTCGGCCAGCAGCGGCTCGAAGGCGAAGGGGCCGGGCAGCAGCGCCGGCTCGCGGCAGAACACCGCGTCCAGCCCGCCGCCCAGCAGCTGGGACAGCAGCCGGGTGCTGGCGTCTTCGTGCACATCGACATGCACCTCGGGGTGCTCGGCATAGAACCGCGCCAGCAGGGGCGAAAGAATGGCCAGGGCTGCCGCCGGAATGGCGCCCAGCCGCAGCGCGGCCGCCGCGCCCCGGCGAATGGCAGCCAGCGATTCCGCCACCTCCTCCAGCGCGGCCAGCACGCCGCGCACCGTGTCCACCAGGGTCTGGCCGGCCAGCGTGGGGCGTATGCCCCGCGCATGGCGCTCGAACAGGCGGATGTCCAGCACGCGCTCCATCTCGGCCAGCGCCTGGGTGGCGGCCGACTGGCTCATGTGCAGCGTGGCGGCGGCCTGCACCACCGAGCCGCATTGCTGCAGCGCCACCAGCAGTTGCAGCTGGCGCAGGCGCACATGCTTGGTCAGGCGCGAATACAGCAGCCGCCCCTGGGGCGTGGCCGCATCGTCCAGGCCGTCGCGGTCATCGAAGTCATTGCTCATGGGAGTCTCAGTGTTTTCCCCAGGCAGGCCCTGGCGCGCCACAGGCGGCGCAGGGCAAGCTATCGGAACGGCTTATAGCTTGGCATAAATACCGTGGCCCACGCGGGCGGCAGGATTTCTATAGTTGCCTGCATCGGGAGCCAGCGCGGCCCAGGCCTGCGGCTCCTTCCCCCGTAGATGGAACCCATGCCATGCAAGCCAAACCCCTCTTTCAGCTGCCGCGGCGCACCGTGCTCTCGCTGGGCACGTCCGGTCTTGCCGCCGTGTTGTGCGGCCTCACTCTGGCCCACACGGCCTCCACGGCCCATGCGGCCGACGCCTATCCGAACAAGCCGGTCAAGCTCATCGTGCCCTTTGCAGCAGGCGGCTCCACCGACATCGTTGCGCGCGTGATCGCAGAGGGCCTGCGCAGCACGCTGGGCCAGCCCGTGGTGGTGGACAACAAGGCCGGCGCTGGCGGCCTGATCGGAACCGAAAGCATTGCCCAGGCCGCGCCTGACGGCTACACCATCGGCATGGCCACGGTGAGCACGGCCACCATCAATCCCTCGCTGTACACGCGCGCCGCCAAGCTGGAAGGCAGGCTTTTGCCCGTGGCCAATCTGGTGACCATGCCGTCGGTCTACATGGTCCATCCCAAGATGGGCGTCAAGGATTTCCCGGGCTTTCTGGCCAAGCTGCGCGCCCAGCCCGGCGCCTACAGCGCGGGCGTGCCGGGCCTGGGCACGCTGGGCCATCTGATGGTGGCGTCCTTCAACGAGACCATGAAGACCCAGGTGCAGATCGTGCCCTACCGCGGCAACGGGCCGGCGCTCAACGACGCCCTGGCCGGCATGGTGCAGGTGATGACCGACCAGCTGCCTTCGGCCATGCCCCAGATCAAGGGCGGCAAGCTCATCCCCGTGGCGCTGTCGGGCGACAGCCGCTCGCCCGACCTGCCCGATGTGCCCACCTTCAAGGAGCTGGGCTACGCGCAGCTCAACGAACTGGGCATCAGCTGGTTCGGGCTGGTCGTGCCGGCCGGCACGCCACCGGCCATCGTCCGGCAGTTGCAGGATGCGTCGGTGAAGGCCGTGCGCCTGCCCGAGGTGCAAAAGCACCTGAAGCTGCTGGGCGCCTCGGTCACCGAGATGGACCAGAGCCGCTTCCCGGCCCAGATCGCCAGCGAACTGCAGCGCAACAAGGCGCTGCTGGACAAGGCAGGGGTGAAGCCGGAATGAGTGCAGTCGAGCATCTCCAGGACTTCTTCCAGCAGCAGTCCCCGCGCATGGCGGCCCTGGCCGACAGCATCTGGTCCCTGGCCGAGCTGCGCTATGCAGAAACCGCTTCTGCCCGGCTGCACATTGATGCGCTGGAGCAGGCCGGGTTTCGCATCACGCGCGGCGTGGCCGGCATTCCCACGGCCTTCCTGGCCGAATGGGGCGACGAGGGCCCGGTGCTGGCCTTCCTGGGCGAGTACGACGCGCTGTCGGGCCTGAACCAGCAAAGCGGCGCCCTGGTCTGCACGCCCTCCACCGACAGCCCGGGCCTGGCGGGCCACGGCTGCGGCCACCATCTGCTGGGCACCTCGGCGCATTTCGCGGCCGTTGCGCTGCAGGAGCACCTGCGCCGCAGCGGTGCCAAGGCACGCGTGCGCTACTACGGCTGCCCGGCCGAGGAAGGCGGATCGGGCAAGACCTTCATGGCGCGCGCCGGGGTGTTCGACGATGTGGACGCGGCGCTGACCTGGCACCCGGCCAGCTTCACCGGCGTGTTCAGCCAGAGCACGCTGGCCAACATCCAGGCGAAATTCATCTTCCACGGCAAGGCCTCGCATGCCGCGCATTCCCCGCACCTGGGCCGCAGCGCGCTCGACGCCGTGGAGCTGATGAACGTGGGCGTGAACTACCTGCGCGAGCACATGCCCACCGATGCGCGGGTGCACTACGCCATCACCGACTCGGGCGGCCTGTCGCCCAACGTGGTCCAGGCGCGCGCCGAGGTGCTGTACCTGGTGCGCGCCGCGCGCAACCATGAGGCAGCAGCGCTGTACGAGCGCGTGCAGAACGTGGCACGCGGCGCCGCGCTGATGACGGACTGCCGGCTGGAGATCGTCTTTGACAAGGCCTGCTCCAACCTGCTGCAGAACCGCACGCTGAACCAGGTGATGTATGCGCAGATGCAGGCCCTGGGCCCGCTGCGCGTGGACCCCGGCCTGCATCGCCTGGCCGGAGACTTCCAGGCCACGCTGGACAGCAACGACGTGGACCAGGTCAGCCGCCCGCTGGCCAGCGTGCTGCGCGGCAAGGTGCCGGCCGTGTTCGAAGGCCTGGCGCCCTACGATCCTGCCGTGGAGGACACCCTGTTCGGCTCCACCGACGTGGCCGATGTGAGCTGGATCACGCCCACCGTCCAGGCCTGGGTGGCCTGCTACGCCTTCGGCACGCCGCTGCACTCCTGGCAGATGGTCTCGCAAGGCCAGTCCGGCCTGGCCCACGCCGGCATGGTGCGCGCAGCCCAGGTGCTGGCGGCCACGGCCATCGCCTTGCTGGAGCAGCCCGAACGCATTGCCCAGGCCAAGGCGGAGCTGCTTGAGCGCCGCGGCGGCCGACCCTATGCGTGCCCGATTCCTGCGGAGGTGCCCTTGCCGTTCATGCGGGGGTGATGGGCTTGGCTCGCCCTGGATGATCGACTCCTACCCCATGCCCAGTTCCCGGGCTTGCCCGGGCTTGCAGGGGCTTGCCCCTTTGCGCTGCCGCAAACCCACCCCGCCGCCGCGTTGACCCATCACAAGCCCTCCGCGCCAGGCCACGGCGATAGTTGGATCGGGACCCCACCGATACCAACAAACCACAGGAGGACTTGTGAAGCTGATGATTGATCTTTTTTCCACCGACTACGGCCTGATGAGCCTGGGCGCCATCGTCTTCATGCTGATCATGGCGGGCTTTTTCCTGCGCCTGTTCCTGGGCAAGATGAAGCACGTGGCCAACAAGCCGCTTGAATGAAGAAATGCCCAGGCAGGGGCTGGCCTGGGCATTCGCACGCAGCAGCCCTGCGCACTCAATAGTGCGGGGGCAGTTCGTCGCGCAGATTGGTCGCGCCGCCGGCGGGTCCGCCTTCGGGCACCCGGCGGCGCAGGTCGCGCAGCTCGTCAAGCAGCCGGTCGATCTGCTGCTGCTGGCGGTAGATGGTCAGGTTCAGCTGCTCCAGCAGGTCTTCGGTGTAGCTGGCCTTGATCTCCAGCTCCATCACGCGCGCCTGCAGGGCATCGGCGTCTGCGTGCCCGCCGCCATGTTCTGCGTCGTCAGCCACGCTCATGCCTTGAGCGCCTGGGCCAGGCGGGCGATGCCTTCGCGGATCTTGTCCTCGTCAGCCGTGGCGAACGAGAGGCGGAAGCTGGTGGCATCGGGGTTTTGCGCAAAGAACGGCGCACCCGGCACAAAGGCCACGCCCTGGGCAATGGCCCGCTTGGCCAGCTCACCGGCATCGGCCAGCGCGCCGCCCTTGCCGGTCAGGCGCACCCACAGGAACAGGCCGCCCTGGGGCTGCAGGAATTCCACGGCATCGCCGAGGTGCTCGCGCAGCGCATCGCCCATGGCCTTGGCGCGGCGCGCGTAGACCTCGCGCACATGGGCCAGCGTGGCGGGCATGGCGCCGGACTTCAGGTACTGCGCGGCCGTGGCCTGGGCAAAGGTGCTGGTGTGGGCATCGCTGAACTGCTTGCACATCACGGCGCGGCCCAGCAGCTCGGCCGGGGCCACCAGCCAGCCAATGCGCAGGCCGGGGCTGAGCACCTTGCTCAGCGAGCCGCAGTGCGCCAGCCAGTCGCGGCTGCCGGGCACCTGGCTGGACAGCGCCAGCAGGCTGGGCGGAGGCGCTTCGCCAAAATACAGGTCGCCGTAGGGATCGTCTTCCACCACCAGAGTCTGGTACTTGACGGCCAGCTCCAGCACCTTCTTGCGGCGCTCCAGGCTCAGCATGGCGCCGCTGGGGTTGCCGAAGGTGGGGATCAGGTAGACCAGCTTGGGGCGGTGCTCGGCAATGAGTTGCTCCAGCGCATCGACCTGGGCGCCTTCGGCATCGATCGGCGCGCTGATGACTTCGGCGCCATACAGGCGGAAGCACTGGATGGTGGCCAGGAAGGTCGGGCCTTCGACGATGACCTTGTCGCCGGGGTTGATCATGGTCTTGCCCAGCAGGTCCAGCGCCTGCTGGCTGCCCGTGGTCACCACCAGTTGCTCGGGTGCCAGCTCGCGCACGCCCTTGCCGGCCATGAAGGCGGCGATCTGCTCACGCAGCGGCTGGTAGCCTTCGGTCGCACCGTACTGCAGCGCGGCGCCCGGCTCCTGCTGCAGCGCGGCCTGGGAGGCGGCGCTGATGCCGGCCACGTCGAACATGGCGCTGTCCGGGAAACCACCCGCAAAGCTGATGATGCCGGGCTTGCCCAGCAGCTTGAACAGCTCGCGGATGGCGGAGGTTTCTACGTTGTTCAGACGGTCGGCGAATTGCATGGGCAGGAGTCTCTTTGTCGGTGCAATGAAAAGGCGAAGCCTGCATTGTCGCCAATCCTGCCGCAGCTTTCCTGCACGATTAGAAGCCCCCTGAGTCGATTCGCGCCTTCCCCCTCTCTCCCGGAAGGCAGCTGCGTTCAATCCACCTTGATGTCGGCTCTGGCGGCCACGGCGCGCATTTGCGGCAGTTCGCGCTCTATGCGCTCCTGCAGCGCGCTGGCCGGACCCCATGCGGGCGACAGGCCGATGTCCACCAGCTTCTTCTTCATGGCCGGCTCGGCCATGGCGTCGGCCAGCGCCTTTTCCAGCTTCCTCTGGATGGGTGCGGGCAGGCCGGCCGGGGCGAGGAAGGCAAACCAGGTGTCCATGGCAAAGCCCGGGTAGCCGCTTTCGGCCACGGTGGGCACCTGGGGCAGCAGGGCCAGGCGCTGCGGGCCCAGCGCTGCGATGGGACGGATCTTGCCGGCCTTGATCAGCGGCGTGGTGGCCACCACCGTGTCCACGGCCACCTGCACCTGGCCGCCCATCAGCGCGGTGAGGCTGGGCGAGCTGCCATTGAAGGGCACATGCACCATGCGCATGCCCGTGGCGGTCTTGAGCATTTCGCCGCCGAAGTGCACCGAGGATCCCGTGCCGAAGGAGCCGTAGGACAGCTTGTCGGGGTCGGCCTTGGCCAGGGCCACGAGTTCGGGCAGCGTGCGTGCAGGCGTTTCGTTATGGGCTACCAGCACCAGGCCCATGTCGGCCACCAGCCCCAGCGGCGTGAAACTGCGCAGCGGGTCATAGGGCAGCGGGTTGCGGATGGCGGGGTTGAGCGTCAGCGTGGTGCTGGCGCCCAGCAGCAGCGTGTAGCCGTCGGGCGGCGCCTTGGCCACCAGCGCGCCCGCCACCACCGTGCCTGCACCGGGGCGGTTTTCCACGACCACGGGCTGGCCCAGCCGCTCACCCAGCGAGGTGGTCAGCAGCCGGCCCAGGATGTCGGTGGCGCCGCCCGGCGCAAACGGCACGACCAGCTTGATCGGACGATCCGGGTAGGACTGGGGCTGGGCTTTGGCTGCGGGCAGCGCAAGTGCCGTGGCACCGGCCATCAGACACGACAGAAAACGGGAACGGGACAAGGCCATGGCGCGGATCTCCTGGGGGACAAGGGAACGGGAACCTGGGAAAACTCGATGCAGCGGTTTCAGTCGAGCAGCGGGCTGCGCACGCGCGAGAAGCCGCCGGCCTGGTCATAGGCATGGCCGATCTGCAGCACGGCCAGATCGGCCTGCGCCGGGCCGATGATCTGCAGCCCGGCAGGCAGCCCCTGCGGCCCGAAGCCTGCGGGCGCGGCCAGGGCCGGCAAGCCGGCCATGGTGGCGGGCACCACGGTCTGCATCCAGCGGTGGTAGGTGTCCATCTCGCGGCCGCCCACGGCATGCGGCCAGTCCAGCGCCGCATCGAACGGGAAGACCTGGGCGGAGGGCAGCACCAGAAAGTCGTAGCTGTCGAACAGGCGGCGCAGGGTTTCGTACCAGGCCGAGCGCACACGCGCCGCGTCATAGACCGCCATGGCCGGCAGCGCCAGGCCGCGCTCGATTTCCCAGAGGGCCTCGGGCTTGAGCAGGGCATGCGTGGCCGGGTCGCGGTACAGGGCGGCGTTGGCCCCGGCCACGCTGAAGCTGCGCAGGTCGATCCAGGCGCGCCACAGGCGCTCGAAGTCGAAGGCCGGCACGGCCTCTTCCACCGTACAGCCGATGGTCTTGAAATGCCGCAGCGCCGCACGGCAGGTCTCCAGCAGGCCGGGCTCGGTGGGCAGGTGCCCGCCCAGGTCCCCCAGCCAGCCGATGCGCAGGCCCTTGCAGTCGCGCTGCAGCTGCGCGGTCCAGTCCTTGGGCGGCTCGCTGCGGCGCGTCAGCGGCAGGCGTGCATCAAAGCCTGCCTGCACGGACAGCAGCAGGGCCAGGTCGGGAATGTCCCGCGCCATGGGGCCGGCCACGCTGAACTGCTGGAAGAACACCTCCTCCGAAGGGCCATGCGGCACGCAGCCCACCGAGGTGCGCAGTCCGTAGACATGGTTGAAGGCGGCCGGCGTGCGCAGCGAGCCCATCATGTCCGAGCCATCGGCCACGGGCAGCATGCGCAGCGCCACGGCCACGCCGGCCCCGCCGCTGCTGCCGCCAGCGGAGCGAGAAGGATCGAAGGCATTGCGCGTGGTCCCGTAAACCGGGTTGTAGGTATGGCCGCCCAGGCCGAACTCGGGCGAATTGCTGCGTGCCACAAACAGCGCACCGCCTGCGCGCATGCGCTCGAACACCACGCAATCGGTCTGCGAGACCTGGCCCGCGAAGATGGGCGATCCCTTGGTCGTCACCATGCCGGCCGCCGGCATGATGTCCTTGGGTGCCTGGGGAAAGCCGTGCAGCGGCCCCAGGCTCTGGCCGCGCGCCAGCAGCGTGTCCAGCTCGCGGGAGCGGCCGCGCAGCCAGTCCCGGTCCAGCGGAGACACCAGCGCGTTGACCACGGGGTTGAGGCGGTCGATCTGTGCGCAATAGGCATCCAGCACCTCCACGCAGGACAGATCGCGGCCCTGGATGGCCTTTGACAGCGCGACTGCCGACATCTCCACGACGCCACCACCCCCGGTGGCCAGATCCGGCTGCTGCGTTGCGGTGCTTGCGTTTGGCTCCATGGATTTCCTCGTTTTTGTGACAGAACGAAGTCAGCATAAGCAGGCGAAACTATTTCGACAATCGCCTTTTTCTTGGCTTATCGTTGCGTTTTTCGCAAACCACGAGCAGGCCACCATGCTTTCCAACCGCCTACAGGACACGGCCCTGCGCTACTTTCTCGAAGTGGTGCGCAGCGGCTCGGTCAGCGAAGCCGCCACGCGGCTCAATGTCTCGCCCTCGGCCGTGAGCCGCCAGGTCGCCGGACTGGAAGAGATGCTGGGCGTGCCGCTGTTCGAGCGCCGCCCGCGCGGCATGGCGCCCAGCCCGGCAGGCGAGCTGCTGGCCGCCCACGCGCGCCGCGGTGCGCTGGAGGCCGACCGTGTGGTCTCCGACATCGAGGCCCTGCAGGGCCTGCGCCGGGGCGTGGTGCGTGTGTGCAGCTCGGGCGGCTTTGCCATCGAGTTCCTGCCACGCGCCATGGCGCTTTTCCGCGAGCAGTACCCGGGCATGCAGTTCCACCTGCGCGTGGAAGCCCCTGCCGCCGTGACCCAGGCCGTGCTGGGCGGCGAGGCCGATGTGGGCCTGACCTACAGCCGCGCGGCGGCACGTGACATCGAGGTCTGGCACCGCCAGGTCTCGCCCGTGGTCGCCATCATGCGGCCCGACCATGCGCTGGCCCGGCATGCCAGCATCACCCTGGCCCAGATGCATCCCCATGCCATTGCCCTGCCCGAGGACGCCAACACCGCGCGCCAGCTGTTCGACATCGCCTGCAGCCACCGCCGCCTGGTGTTCGAGCCCGCCCTGGTCAGCGGCCAGTTCGAGACCCTGGTGCACTTCGTGCTGCACGGCGGCGGCCTGTCGCTGGGCGGCGAGGTCACCATGCGCGAGCGCGTGCGCCGAGGCGAGCTGCATGCGACGCCCATCCGCGAGCGCGGCATGAATGCGCGCGCCATCGAGCTGCAGACGCTGTCCGGACGCACCCTGTCCAAGGGCGTGCGGGCCTTTGTGGAGCACCTGCGGGAACTGCTGCCGCCTGGGTAGGAGGAAGAGGAGAAGGGAACGAAGGAAGAAGAAGAAGAAGAAGGGGAACGGGTCTCAAGCGCAGCGGCAGGCGCTCAGGCCGGTCCGCCTTCCAGCTGGCGCTGCGCCCAATGCCACTGCGCCCGGCGTGTGGCCTGCCGCAGCCGCTGTGCCAGCGTCTGGCGCTCAGGCAGGCCGGGCAGGTACTCGGCCATCTGCACGCCGCGCAGTCCCAGTTCCAGCAACTCGATCTGCTCGGAGCTGTTGCCAGTGCACAGCACCATGCCCATCGGCGTGTTCTCGCCCTGCTCATGCTCATGCCGGTCCAGCCAGCGCAGGTATTGCTCCATCTGCTCCTTGTCCTCGGCCGTGAATTCGCCCACCTTCAGCTCCACCGCCACCAGCCGCCGCAGCTTGCGGTTGTAGAACAGCAGATCGAGGTGGAAGTCCTGCTCATCCATATGCATGTGCATTTGCCGCGCCACCAGGGTGAAGCCCGTGCCCGACCTCAGCAGGAAGGCCTCCATCTCGCGGATGATGGCGGCCTGCAGGTCGCCCTCCTGCCAGGCATCGTGCAGCCCCAGAAAGTCGAAGATGTAGGGATCGCGCATGAATAGCGCTGGCGACATGCGCTCGGTGCTGCGCGGCGTGACCGGCTCCTGCGCGATCAGCGCCTCGGCATCGCAGGGCAGCGCCAGGCGTTCATAGAGCTGGGAGTCGATGCGGCTGCGCAGCGTGCGTGCGCTCCAGCGCTCGAGGCTCGCCATGCTGGCGTAGTACTCGCGCTGCACTGGGTCCTTGAGCGCAATCAGCACTATGAAATGCGCCCAGCTCAATTTCCGGGTCGGCGAGACGACCAGGGGCTGGTCGGGAAACGCGGTGGAGAACTGCGTCATGCGCCACAGGTTCTTCTCCGAGAAGCTGCTGCCATAGTCCTGGACCAGATGACCGGCCAGCACCGGCAGGACCTCATCGCTGCAGCCTGCCTGCCGCACCTCGGATTCATGGCCATGGATGTGCTGGCCGATGTGCCAGTACAGCAGGGTGAGTTCACTGTTGACGTTGGCTGCCACGCGAAGCCGCGCGGCCTCGATCAGGTCCCGCACATTGCCCAGCAGGGCCTGTGACGATGCGAGCGCGGGAGAAACGGATATCTTGCGAGTGGTCATGTGGTCGCCCCCCTCCTGGTGGCGTGATGTCTGGATGTCTGGTGTCGGCGAAATCGATCCGGCCGACTATTGCGATGCGGCCTTGGCCAGTCAACGCCGCATCTGCATAACCAGACGATCTGACCCTGGCAGACATGAAAAATCAGAACATTCCTAGAGCCTGTTACGCACTTTCAAATACCCGCGCTTGCATGACAATGCACGCCACATCGATGGATACGCGCCCCCCACAATGAAAACCACCAGCATCGAACCCTTCTTCGCCACGCTCAAGGCCGCCAATCCCTCGCCCCAGACCGAGCTGGAATACACCAATGTGTTCGAGCTGCTGTCTGCCGTGCTGCTCTCGGCCCAGGCCACGGACGTGGGCGTGAACAAGGCCACGCGCAAGCTGTTTCCCGTGGCCAATACGCCCCAGGCCATCCTGGACCTGGGACTTGAAGGGCTGGAGGGGTATATCAAGACCATCGGCCTGTACCGCAGCAAGGCCAAACACCTGATGCAGACCTGCCAGATCCTGGTCGAGCGCCACGGCGGCCAGGTGCCGCGCACGCGCGAGGAACTGGAAGCCCTGCCCGGCGTGGGACGCAAGACCGCCAACGTGGTGCTCAACGTGGCCTTTGGCGAGCCCACCATGGCCGTGGACACGCACATCTTCCGCGTGGGCAACCGCACGGGCCTGGCGCCGGGCAAGACGCCGCTGGCCGTGGAGATGCAGTTGATGAAGCGCGTGCCCCCGGCCTATGCCGTGGACTCGCACCACTGGCTCATCCTGCTGGGCCGCTACGTCTGCCAGGCCCGCAAGCCACGCTGCTGGGAATGCGTGGTGGCGCCGTACTGCGACTACTCGCCCAAGACGCCTGCCCCGGCTGCGGGCAAGCGCTGAGCCTCAATCGGCCTTGAAGCCCGTGGCCGCCACGGCCTTGCCCCAGGTGACCGTATCGGCGCGCATGATGCGGGCGAGTTCGTCGCCCGTGGTGCCCGTCACGCGGAAACCCGCCTCCTCCAGCCGGCTGCGGCTGTCGGGCTGCTGCAGGGCGCGCACGATGTCGGCCTGCAGCCTGGCCACGATCTCGGGCGGTGTCTTGGCGGGCGCAACCACGCCGAACCAGGAATTGAACTCCAGCGACGGATAGCCCTGCTCCCGGATGGTGGGCAGCTCAGGCATGGACTGGGTGCGCGTGGCGCCCGTGCTGCCCAGGGCCGTGAGCTTGCCGGCCTTGACCTGGGGGGCGGCCAGGGCCGCCGTGGCGAAGACGGCCTGCACGTCGCCGCTGAACAGGCCGCCCAGGGCATCGTTGGTGTTCTTGTAGTGCACGGGCTCGGGCTTGAGCTGCACGGCATTGCCGAACATGAAGGCGCCGAAATGGCCGGGCGTGCCGGCGCCGAAGGTGGCGATGAACAGCTCCTTGCGCTGGCGCGCCCAGGCCACGAAATCGGGCACATTGCGGGCCGGCACTTTCTGCGGATTGACCAGCAGCACGAAGTCGGAGGTGACGACCTGGCTGACGGGCACAAAGTCCTTTTGCGGGTCGTAGGGCAGGCGCTGGTAGGTGTTGGGGGCAATGCTGAGCTGGCCGGTCTCGCCCAGCATCAGCGTGTAGCCGTCAGGCACGGCGCGTGCCGCCTCGCTGGCGGCGATGAGGCCGCCAGCGCCCGGCTTGTTGTCCACGACCACGCCCAGGTTGCCCCATTGCTCGGAGAGTTTCTGCGCGAGCAGGCGCGCCACGATGTCCGGCCCCGTTCCCGCAGGAAAGCCGACGAGCAGGCGCACGGGCTTGCTCGGAAAGGCCGGCTGGGCGCCGGCCACGGTCCAGGGAGCCAGCCCGGTGGCCAGCACGGCGGCAAGTGCGCAGGCCACGGCGGTGCGGCGCGACTTCGATGCCTGGTTTTTCATGTGTCTTGTCTCCTGCATTGTGGGTATCGAGAGGGGAAAGGCGCGGCTCAGAGCAGTTCGTGAAAGCGCATCTGCACGCGATCGGGATGGCGCGCGCCGGTGCCGAAGAACAGGCGCTCGTTGATCCAGGCCAGCGCACGGCTGGCCGTCTCCATGCGGGGCGCGCAGCGGAAATAGATGTGCGCGGGGTCCACAGGCTCGCCGCGCGCCAGCTTTGCCATGAGCGCCGGGTCGCCGCTGCGCAGCGCCTGGTTGCAGACATAGATCAGGTCGCCGGCATCGGTCTCCAGCACATAGCGCGCATCGAGCTCGGCCAGCCCGCCGTGCACGATGCGCTGGAAGTCCGCGCCTCCGGGCAGCACGCGCGCGCTCCAGCCGTCGCCCCGGGCCGTGCCGCCCAGGATGGGGATCAGTCGGCGCCCGCCGTGCGCGGTGGCACCGACCTCCTGCGGCGGGCCCACCTGCACGCTAAGGTCGGCGAAGAAGCGAAAGCGCGGATCGGGCAAGGCCGCAAGCTGCGGCACGTCATCTGGCATGGTTCTGGGGCTCCGGTGGATGGAATCGGGACCTAGCATAAGCACCATTGCCCGGGCCGGCCGTCATCCCGGAAGATGACAACGCCCTGCCCGCCCCTGCTATCCCTTGAGACACTGGACCGCCCCCTCCGACACCCCTGACGCCAGCGCCCTGGGCGCCCATGCGTCCGGCCATGCGTCCGGCCACGTGCCCAGCCACGCCATCGGCCACATGGTCGCCAGCCTGGGCGAGCCCGGCTTCGCCCGGCAGGTGCTGGAGGCCATGAACCCGCTGCTGCCCGCCGCCTCCTGGTCGGTCTATCGCACGGGCCCGCGCAGCCGGCCGCAGCTGTTCCTGTCGGCCAGCAGCGAGGCGCGCGACACCACGCGCGACTGCTGGTGGGCCTATCTCTCGGGTCCTTATCTGCGCGACAGCACCTGGAACCACGGCGACGCCGGCCCGGCACGCGCCACGGTGCTGTGCCACATCACGGCCCAGGAGGTGGAAGGCGAGCACCGCGCCCTGGTCTACGACGCGCACGGCATGGCCGAGCGCGTGTCCATCGTCGAGCACCAGGACGACGGCGGTGTGTTTGCCGTCAACTTCTACCGCCACCAGCACCAGAGGGCACTGGGCGATGCGCAGATCGACCGCTTCGGGAGCATGGCGCCCGTGCTGCTGGCCCTGGCGCACAAGCACATCGCGCTGACGCAGGCGCAGCCCGCCGTGGTAACGGCCTTGGCCTCGGCCCCGGCCACCCCACCCAGCCAGCCCCGGCAGCGGCAGACACTGCCGGCCCTGCGCATGCGCCTGCTGCAGGCACAGCCCGACCTGACGCCGCGCGAACTCGATGTCTGCGCCCGGCTGCTGCAGGGCATGACGCATGAGGGCATTGCCTGCGACTTGTGCCTGAGCCTGCCCACCGTCAAGACCTACCGCAACCGCGCCTTCGCGCGGCTGGGCATCCACTTTCGCAGCGAGCTGTTCGCGCTGGCCATGGAGCCGCAGGGCTGAGGCCTTGCGTCAATCCAGCGATGCGCCGGACGCCTTGACGATGCGCGCCCACTTGGCGATGTCCTCGCGCAGCAGGGCCGCCATCTGGGCGGGCGGCACGGGCCTGTCCGCCGGCCCGGCCAGCTCCACGCCCGAGGCTTCCAGCCGGGTGCGCAGATCACTGGCCGCCAGCGCGCGGGCCATGCCGTCCTGCAACTGCGCCAGCACCGGCGCGGGCACGCCTTCAGGCGCAAACAGCCCCACCCACAGCGTGCCGTTGTAGCCGGGCACGGTCTCGCCAATGGTGGGCACATCGGGCAGCAGCGGCGATCGCGCCGCGCCGCTCACGGCCAGCGCACGCAGCCGGCCGGCCTGGATATGGGGCAGCGTTGACGGCAGGCTGCCGAACAGCAGCGGCACCTGCCCGCCCAGCACATCGTTGAGCGCGGGCGCCACGCCCTTGTAGGGCACATGCTGCAGCTGGATGCCCGCCATGCTGTTGAGCATCTCGCCCAGCAGATGGTTGAGCGTGCCGTTGCCGGCCGAGGCATAGCGGAACTCGTCGGGCCGGCCCCGGGCCATGGCGATCAGCTCGGGCACGGATTTGGCCGCAAAGCCGGGATGGGCCAGCAGCACATTGGGCACGGAGCCGATCAGGCCGATGGGCCGGAAGTCCTTCACCGGATCGAAACCCGGCTTGCGGTACAGCGCGGGGTTGATGGCCTGGCTGCTGCTGATGGTCATCAGCAGGGTATGCCCGTCGCGCGGCGCCTTGGCCACGGCCTGGGTGCCGATGTTGCCGCCCGCGCCGGGCCGGTTCTCGACCACCACGCTGGCGCCCAGCACCTCGGTCAGCTTCTGGCTCACCAGCCGGCCCACGATGTCGTTGGTGCCGCCCGGCGCCTGCGGGACGATCATCACGATGGGCCGCGCGGGCCAGGCCTGGGCATGGCCCAGCAGGGGCAAGGCGAGTGCAGTTGCCAGCAGGCTTCGGCGGCGCAAAAGGCTCGACGGCAGGGGAAAGGAAGAATCCGGCATGGTCATGTCTCCATTTGTTCTTGTCGCAAGCCCGCATGGTTGCCCGTGCCGGGCCAGCGCACAATCGCGCATTTCCTGACCCGGCCTTCGGAATTGACAAAGCCTTGACCCCGCCCATGCCCTCTTCGCCCTTCATGCCCCTCATGCATTTCGACCTGACGGATCTGCGCCTGTTCGTGCATGCCGCCGAACTGGGCAGCCTCACGCGCGCCTCGCAAAGACAGCACCTGTCCCTGGCCGCAGCCAGCCTGCGCATCAAGGCGCTGGAGGAGCAGGCGGGCATGCCCCTGCTGTACCGGGAGGCGCGCGGCGTGCGGCCCACGCCGGCCGGCGAAGCCTTCCTGCACCACGCGCGCGGCATGCTGCTGCAGTCCGAGCAGCTGCGCCACGACCTGCAGGAGTACGGCGCCGGCCTGCGCGGCCATGTGCGGGTGTTTGCCAACACCACGGCCGTGACCGACTTTCTTCCCGAGATCCTGCCCGCCTTTCTTGCCGACCACCCGCGCGTGAACGTGGACCTGCAGGAGCGGCCCAACGCCGAGATCGCACGCGGCGTGCTCGACGGCCGGGCCGACCTGGGCATCGTGGCCGGCCAGGTGGACACGCTGGGCCTGCAGACCATCCACTTCAGCACCGACCGGCTGGTGCTGGCCACGCCGCGCGGCCACCGCTTTGCGCGGCGCAAGCGCATTGCGTTTGCCGAGACGCTGGACGAGGACGCCATCGGCATGCAGCAGGGCAGCACGCTGCAGACATTTCTGGCAGGTATGACCGAGCGCCTGGGCAAGCCCATGAAGCTGCGCATACAGCTGTCCAGCTTCGACGCCATGTGCCGCATGATCGGCGCCGGCGTGGGCATAGGCATCGTTCCCGAGAGCGCCGCGCGGCGCAACCGCGAAAGCATGGGGCTGGCGCTGATCGATCTGACCGACGCCTGGAGCGTGCGCGAGCGCCGCATCCTCGTGCGCGACCAGGGCCGGCTGCCGCGCCATGCACAGGCCCTGATCGAGGTGCTTCAGGCCTACTACGCCGCGCCTGCCGTCTCCTGAGCCTGCGACGCACCCTGCTCCACCAGGCTGGACAGCGAAAGAACCTGCCCGCCGCCCGCATCGAAGTTGCCCGGCTCCAGCCAACGCTGGTAGGCCGCGCGCAGCGCCGGCCATTCGCTGTCGATGATGGAGAACCAGGCCGTGTCGCGGCTGCGGCCCTTGTAGACCACGGCCTGGCGGAACACCCCCTCGAACCGGAAGCCCAGGCGCGCCGCCGCGGCACGCGACGGTGCGTTCAGGCTGTCGCACTTCCACTCGTAGCGGCGGTAGCCCAGCTCGTCGAAGGCGCGCTGCATCAGCAGGAACTGCGCCTCGGTGGCCGCACGCGTGCGCTTGAGCTGGCGCGAGTAGCAGACAAAGCCCACTTCCATCACGCCGCTGGCCGTGTCCACGCGCATCAGCGCCAGCGAGCCGATGGCACGGCCCGTGGCCAGGTCGATGACGGCGTGGTGCAGCGGGTCATCGCTGGCCTGGGCGGCCTCGGCAAAGCGCAGATAGGCCTGGGCATCCGCGAAGGGGCCTACCGACATGTAGGTCCAGTCGCTGGCGTCCGGCGCCTGGCTGAAGGCATCGAACAGATCGGCTGCATGGCGCGCGGCGGACAGCGGCTCCAGCCGGCAGTAGCGGCCTTGCATGGGCGTGCGCGGCGGGCGCTGGCGCGGGGTCCATCCGGGAAGGTCGTGGCCTACGGGTTGGGAGTGGGCATTGAGTGCGGGGGGCATGGGAGATTCCTGCTCAGGTCATTTGGCAGGGCCACGATAGCGCTGGCGTGGCATCATGGAAAGTGCCATATTTCAATTTTTTCATGGTGCCACACCACACCCTCCATGCCCGCCCCTGACCTGCTGACCAGCCCCTTGCTCACCGGCGCCGGCGCGCCGCCCCGCCAGCGCCAACTGATCCAGCGCCTGAAGCAGGCCATCCTGGCGGGCCGCCTGCCGGCCGGCGACCGCCTGCCGGCCTCGCGCGCGCTGTCGGAGGATCTGGGAGTCTCGCGCAACACCGTGCTCATCGCCTACGAGCAACTGGCGGCCGAAGGCTATGTGGTCGCCGACCGGCAGGGCACGCGCGTGGCGGCTGTATCCACCCATTCCACGGCAGCCGCCGAGGCGGCAGCCGCGCCCCCTTGCGCACCCCGCACGGCCCGGCGCCTGGACCGCATCGCGCCCACACGCCACGCCATCGACCGCAACCTGCCCCTGACGCCGGGCACGCCCGCGCTGGACAGATTCCCCCTGCCCGCCTGGCGCCGTTCGCAGGACCGCGCATTGCGCCTTCCCGCCAACGCCACGCTGGACTATGGCGATCCTGCGGGCGAGCCCGCACTGCGCCAGGCCATTGCGCAGCACCTGCGCATCTCGCGCGGCGTGCGCTGCGATGCCTCGCGCATCATCGTCACCGAAGGCGCCCAGGGTGCGCTGGACCTGTGCGTGCAACTGCTCACCAACCCGGGCGACCATGCCTGGCTGGAGGAGCCCGGCTACCGGGGCGCCAAGTCGGCCTTTGCGGGGGGAGACCTGTGCGTCAGCACACTGCGCGTGGATGCGGATGGCGCAGCCATTGCCCCCGGCCTGTGGGACAGCCATCCTCCACGGCTGATCCAGATCACGCCGTCGCACCAATATCCCACGGGCGCCGTGCTGTCGGTGGCGCGCCGGCTGGACCTGCTGGAGCGCGCGCGCCGCGCGGGCGCCTGGATCATCGAGGACGACTACGACAGCGAATTCCGCCACCAGGGCACGCCCATCGCAGCCATGCAGGGCCAGGTGCCGGATGCGCCCGTGCTCTATGTGGGCACCTTCAGCAAGACCATGTTCCCGGCACTGCGCCTGGGCTTTGTGGTGCTGCCGCAGGCCCTGGCCACCAGCGCGGCATCCGCCGTGCAGGAGATGCTGCGCGGCGGCCACCGCCTGGAGCAGCTGGCCATGGCGGACTTCATGGAAAGCGGCCAGTTCTCGCGCCACCTGGGGCGCATGCGGCGCCTGTACCGCGAGCGCCAGGCGGCCCTGCGCGAGGCGCTTGCCACGCAACTGGGCGTGGAGCATGAGGTGCTGGGCGGCCACGGCGGCCTGCATTTGACCGTGCGGCTGCCGCCGGACCTGTCCGACCGTGCCATCGTGGAGCAGGCGCGGCGCGCCGGCATGAACCCGGGCACCCTCTCGTCCTTCGCCCTGGCACCGCTGCCCCAGGACAACGGCCTGGTGATCGGCTATGGCAACACCGATGCCGCGCGCTTCGGCGCGCTGGTCAGGCGGCTGGGCAAGCTGGCGGCAGCTGCGTTACCGAGCTAGCCGCGGCGCGGCTCCAGCGGCTATGCCTCCTCCGAACGCGTGCTCACCCCTGCCTGCGCAAAGCTGGCCATCTCGCCCAGCATGGCGCAGGCCGACACCAGCAGCGGCCAGGCCAGGGCCGCGCCCGAGCCTTCGCCCAGGCGCAGCTGCCAGTCCAGCAGCGGCTCGGCACCCAGGTGGGCCAGCATGCGCACATGGCCGGGCTCGCCCGAGCGGTGCGAGAAAACGCAGCGCTCCAGCACGGCCGGCTGCAGGCGGCTGGCCACCAGCACGGCGGCCGTGGTGATGAAGCCATCGACCACGATGACACGGCGCTCGGCAGCGGCTTGCAGCACGGCGCCTACCATGGTGGCAACCTCGAAGCCGCCCATGGCCGCCAGTGCGTCCAGCGGTTCCGTGGCCTGGGCGTGCAGTTGCAGCACCTCCTGCAGCACCCCGAGCTTGCGCGCCAGCCCGGCCGCATCCAGGCCGGTGCCCGCACCCGTGACCTCGGCCAGCGGTTCGCCGCACAGCCGCGCCAGCAGCAAGGATGCGCTGGAGGTATTGCCGATGCCCATCTCGCCCAGCAGCAGCGCATTGCCCGGCAGCTGGCGCACCAGGGCCATGCCGTTGCGCAGGGCCATGGCGCATTCGGTGGCCGTCATGGCCGGGCCCTGGCTGCAGTCGCGCGTGCCGTAGCCCAGCTTGCGGCGCCACAGGCGCGGCTGGCCGGGCTGGGGTAGCTTGTCGTCGGGGTCCTGCTCGCGCGCGGGAAAGTCGCGTGCCACGCCGCAGTCCACCACGTTCAGCGCCAGCCCATGCTGGCGCGCCAGCACGCTGACGGCGGCGCCACCGGCCATGAAGTTCTCGACCATCTGCCAGGTCACATCCACCGGATAGGCCGACACGCCGCGCGCAGCCAGCCCATGGTCGGCCGCAAACACCAGCATCTGCGGCTGCTGCAGCACCGGCCTGTCCTGACCCAGGATGCAGGCAATGCGCAGCGCCAGCTGCTCCAGCCGCCCCAGTGCGCCCAGCGGCTTGGTCTTGTGGTCTATGGCGTGCTGCACGCGCTGGGTGAAGGCGGCATCGGCCAGGGAGGCGATGGCGGGCACGGCAGCCGCAGAGTCGGTAGTGAGGGTTCGCATGGAAAAAGGGCTCGGGCCCGGTAAAGGCGGAAGGCAAAAGCGCAAGTATCGCGCGCCGCGCAGGCCCGCAAGAATCCTGCAGGCGCGGGTTGCAACAGCAGCAAACCTGCATTGCGCCCATGCAAACAGCAACGGACTATTGCCAAGCTGAACTGGAAAACCACAGTCCTGGCAAATAGTCAATTTCAATTTACCAAGTTTCAGTGATTTTGCAAAAATCCACAATTTCGCAGAATCGGTACAAGTCCAGCCACATTTCCCCTCACCTTGCCCTGGACCTGCACGACATCAGGCCAGGTCACCTCGCACACCCGGACAGCCCTGGTAGCGCCGCCAAATACCGCGCCCCTGCCGGAGGCTTGGCCGACAGGAGCCATCCTTCAAATGCCTTCCCCTCTTTTTGTCCGTCGGCCAATGCCTCACACTTCGGCCGGTTCGGTGGCCCTTGCCACCACCGCCGTTCTCGCCCTGCTTGCCGGCCCTGCCGGGGCAGCGGACATCAGCCTCACGCCCCCCGCGGGTGGCGGCGTGATCATCTACTCCGCACCCAACACCCCGGCGCTGCGCGTACAGCCCACGGGAGAGGTGCAACTGCCCGGGCTGCCCGGCACACCCGCCACATCCACCAGCCACGTATGCCATGACGCCAGCGGCAGTCTGGGCCGTTGCGATCCCGCCTCCACGCAGGGCGCGCAAGGACCAAGGGGCGACGCAGGCCCTACCGGCGCTACAGGACCGGCAGGTGCTACCGGCGCCACAGGCCCCGCCGGTGCCACCGGCTCTGCGGGGCCCACCGGCGCCACTGGACTTGCCGGAGTAACGGGGCCGGCAGGCGCTGCCGGAGCCACCGGCTCCGTCGGTGCCACCGGACCTGCCGGCGCTACGGGAGCCACGGGCGCCACCGGCCCGGCCGGTGCCACCGGACCTGTCGGCATTACAGGCGCAGCAGGCGCTCCAGGTAGCCCGGGAGCGGTCGGCGCGGCGGGCGCCGATGGCCGGGAATCCCTGATGGTGACCCAGGTCGAAGCTGCTGGCGCCACCTGCGCCACGGGCGGTCAGCGCATCAGCCAGGGCCTGGACACCAACCGCAACGGCGTACTGGATGCAGCAGAGATCACCAGCACCAGCTATGTATGCAATGGCCTTCAAGGCTCGGTGGGCGCGCAGGGTCCCATGGGACCGACGGGCATGGGTGGTGTCACAGGTCTGGCCGAAGTGCGCCACGGCTGCGTTGCACCCGATCCGGGCGACGCCACCAAGGCCGTCATCCGCAGTGGTGCAGGCTATGCAGCAGCACGCAATGGCGCGGGCGGCCCCTTCACGATCGCCTTCAACCCCGCCGTAGCCCCGGGCAGCTACACCCTGCTGCTGGACAGTCGCACCAACAAGGGCCGGGCCGTGGCCATCACGGCTATGGGGGACCCCGTTGCCGGCATCGCTCTGGCGCCCGGCTGGGTGGACCCGGAGAAAGAAACGCTGGATCGCATCTGCTTCATGCTCGCCCGTTGATACAAGCTACGCCCCTATAGCCTCCCAGGATCCGCCATGTCCCAGAACTCGACCTCTTTGCCGCGCAAAACCGCTCTCGCGCTGGCCGTCACGCTGTCAGCGTCCTTCATGCCTTCAGCCCACGCAGGATCA
Source organism: Delftia sp. RIT313 (assembly GCF_000632165.1). Classification (NCBI taxonomy): domain Bacteria; kingdom Pseudomonadati; phylum Pseudomonadota; class Betaproteobacteria; order Burkholderiales; family Comamonadaceae; genus Delftia; species Delftia sp. RIT313. Next base: position 72,688 of record NZ_JFYT01000002.1, read on the forward strand.
GAATCTTACGTCGGTGAACTTTTTCTCTTCGCGGGCAACTTCTGCCCTCGAAGCACGTTGCCGGCCGCAGGCCAGACGCTCGCAATCAGCCAAAATACCCCTTTGTTCTCGCTACTTGGCACGACGTATGGAGGCGACGGCCAGATCACCTTCAGACTCCCCGATCTGCAAGGACGTGTTCCCGTGGGCACAGGCAGCGGCCCGGGGCTGTACCCCACCAGCCTGGGCCAGATCGGCGGCACTGAGACCCAGACGCTGACGCAGACCCAGATGCCCATGCATACGCACACGGCCGTTGTCACCTCAGGCGTTCCCGCCAGTACCCAGGAAGCGACCCATGCCACACCCGCTCCCGGCAGAATGCTGGCCCAGGCGCAGAATGCAGGCATCTATCGGGAAACTGCGACAGCCGACGTGACTCTTGGCAATTCAGCGAACGTCAGCGTAGGAGTTGCAGGAGGCAGTCAGCCTTTTTCCATACGCGACCCCTACCTGAGCATGCAGTGGTGCATTGTGGTTGACGGGATCTATCCACCCCGGCCTTGACTGCCGGGTGCGAGGGCCTGAGTGCCGGCCCGTTCTGAGACAATCGCTGCCACACGTGTCTCCCCAGCCCCCCACCCCCTCCATGACGGTTTCCTTCTCGGCCATCCAGCCCGGTCTCAAGCTTGCGGACCAGGTTGCCCGGCAGCTGGAGGCGCGCATCCGCGCCGGCAATCTGCAGCCGGGGCAGAAGCTGCCGACCGAGGCCGAGCTCGTGCAGCAGCTCGAGGTCAGCCGCACCGTGGTGCGCGAGGCGGTGTCCCAGCTCAAGTCGCGCAACCTGGTGGAATCGCGCCAGGGCAGCGGCGTGTTCGTGAAGGCGGCAGGCATAGAGCCACTGGACTTCGAAGGCCTGCCGGCGGCTGGCAGGAATGCGCTGATCCAGATCACCGAGGTGCGCCGCGCGCTGGAAGCCGAGGTGGCCGAGCTCGCGGCGCGGCGGCGCAGCGAAGAGGACATGCAGCGCATCCACGATGCGGAGAGCGCCCTGGCCGAGGCCGTGCGGCTGGGCCGTGATGGCGTGGAGGAGGACATGGCGTTTCACCGCTCCATTGCCCAGGCTTCGGGCAACCCGTTCCTGATCAGCACGCTGGACTACCTGTCTCAGTTCCTGCGCGGCGCCATGCGCATCACGCGCGCCAACGAGGCGCGGCGCGAGGACTTCGGCAAGGCCGTGGAACGCGAGCACCACAGCATCGTGCTGGCCATCGAGGCCGGCGACCCCAAGGCCGCGCGCAAGGCCGCCGCCACGCACATGGGCAACGCCATAGACCGCATCCACCGCGCCGACGCCAGCTTCTGGGAGCAGGACGGCGAACGCCTGGCCCGCGACATCCTGGCCGCCAAGCCCTGAACCACCGAAACCACCCCTTGGCGCATGGCCAAGGGTTTTCACCTTGTTTGGGTTTTTGCGCAAAATTTGTATGATGACCTGATGACAATATCAGTCACACCTCTTTTTGCAGTCGGCACACCTGGCCTTTGCCTGGGCGTTCACCCATGAGCGACGAATCCCGCATCCGCGAGCAGATCTGCGCCACCGGCGCCAGCCTCTACCAGCGCGGCTACACCGTCGGCGCGGCCGGCAACATCAGCGCGCGCCTGCATGACGGCTGGCTGATCACCCCCACCGACGCCTGCCTGGGCCGGCTCGACCCGGCCGAGCTGTCCAAGGTCGATGCCAGCGGGCAGTGGGTCAGCGGCGCCAAGCCCTCCAAGACCCTGGTCCTGCATCGGGGCATCTACGGCAACGACGGCGAGGCGCGCGCCGTCATCCACACGCATTCCACGCATCTGGTGGCGCTGACGCTGTACGGCGTCTGGCGCGAGGACGAGGTGCTGCCGCCCATCACTCCCTACCAGGTCATGAAGGTGGGCCGCATCCCGCTGATCCGCTACCGCCGCCCCGGCGACCCGCAGGCCGCCGCCGAGGTGGCCGCGCAGGCCGGCCAGGTGCGCGGCGCCTTGTTCGAGCGCCTGGGCCCCGTGGTCTGGGAACGCTCGGTGGAGCAGGCCAGCCATGTGCTGGAAGAGCTTGAGGAAACCGCAAGGCTCTGGCTCATGACCCATCCCCGGCCGCAGCCCCTGGACGCGGCCGCCATCGACGAGCTGCGCACCACCTTCGGGGCGCGCTACTGATTTGCACCGCGGCGCCCACGGCCGCATTCCACCACCCAGCCCATCCACAGCCGCGCAGCCGCCAGGCGGCGCATCAAGCGGCGAACTAAGCGGCGAACCCAAGGGAGACTTGAAATGACGACAACGGATATCGCATCCGGCCAGGCCGGGGCCCACCCTGCCCAGGCCGACTCTCCGGAGACGGCGCGCGCCTACGCCAAGGTGTTCTGGCGCCTCGTGCCGTTCCTGATGCTGTGCTATGTGATCGCCTACCTCGACCGCGTGAACGTGGGCTTTGCCAAGCTGCAGATGTCCCAGGACCTGGGCTTCAGCGAGACCGTGTTCGGCTTGGGCGCAGGCGTGTTCTTCATCGGCTACTTCCTCTTCGAGGTGCCCAGCAACCTGCTCATGCACCGCCTGGGCGCGCGCGTCTGGATCGCCCGCATCATGATCACCTGGGGCATTCTGTCGGCCATGTTCATGTATGTGGAAACGCCCACGGGCTTCTACATCCTGCGCTTTCTGCTGGGCCTGGCCGAGGCGGGCTTCTACCCCGGCGTGATCCTGTACCTGACCTACTGGTACCCGGCCCACCGGCGCGCCAAGATCGTGGCGCTGTTCATGTCGGCCATCCCCGTGGCCGGCATCTTCGGCAACCCGCTGTCGGGCTGGATCATGCAGGCCTTCCACGGCGACCATGGCCTGCACGGCTGGCAGTGGATGTTCCTGATCGAGGCGATTCCCGCCCTGGTGATCGGCGTGGTGACCATCTTCTACCTCGACAACGGCATCTCCAGCGCCAAGTGGCTGACGGCCTCCGAAAAGCAGCTGCTGGCGCGCGAGATCGAACTGGACCAGCAGCACTCAGGCGCCCAGAAGCATTCGCTCAAGGCCGTTTTCGCCGACCGCCGCGTCTGGTGGATGTGCCTGATCTACTTCGCCTTCGTCGCCGGCCAGTACGGGCTGACCTTCTGGATGCCCACGCTGATCAAGTCCACGGGCGTCACGGGCGCGCTGAACATCGGCCTGCTCAGTGCCATCCCCTTCCTGTGCGCCATCGTCGTCATGAACCTCATGGGCCACAGCGCCGACAAGCGCCGCGAGCGCCGCTGGCACCTGATCGTGCCCGCGCTGATGGGCGCCGTGGGCTTTGCGATGACGGCCTTCTTCGCCGACAACACCGTTCTTTCCCTGATCTTCCTGTCGCTGGCCGCTGCCGGCGTGCTGACCTGCGCGCCGCTGTTCTGGTCGCTGCCCACGGCCTTCCTGTCGGGCACGGCGGCGGCGGCGGGCATTGCCATCGTCAACTCGGTCGGCAACCTCGCGGGCTTCGCCAGCCCTTACATGATCGGCTACCTCAAGGACCTGACCCAGTCCACGCAGGCCGGCATGTTCGTGCTGGCGGGAGTGCTCGTGGTGGGCGCCATCGCGGTCTGGCTCACCCCCGCAAAGATGGTCAACCGCTGACCGGCCCTTCTTCCCGTCCTTCAAGCTCCAAGCCCCAAGACACATGAAAGTACTGATCACCGGCGGCGCCGGATTCCTGGGCCAGCGCCTGGCCCGCAAGCTGCTCGAACAGGGTGCGCTGACGCTGGCCGGCACCCGCTGGCCCATCCACCAGATCGACCTGCTCGACGTGGTGGCCACCCACGCCATTGACGACACGCGCGTGCGCTCCCTGGTGGGCGACATTGCCGACCCGCAGGTGCTGCGCGGCGCCATAGACCAGGACACGGCCGTGATCTTCCATCTGGCCGCCGTGGTCAGCGGCCAGGCCGAGGCCGACTTCGACCTGGGCATGCGCATCAACCTCGATGCCTCGCGCGCCCTGCTGGAGACTTGCCGCGCCGTGGGCCACATGCCGCGCGTGGTCTTCACCAGCTCGGTGGCCGTCTACGGGGGCGACCTGCCCGACACCGTGCTGGACGGCACAGCCCTGAACCCGCAGTCCTCCTACGGCACGCAAAAAGCCATTGCCGAGTTGCTGCTGGCCGACTACACGCGGCGCGGCTTTGTCGACGGCCGCGTGCTGCGCCTGCCCACGATCAGCGTGCGCCCGGGCCGGCCCAATGCGGCCGCCTCGTCGTTTGCCAGCGGCATCATCCGCGAGCCCCTCAACGGCGAAGCGGCCAACTGCCCCGTGGGTGCCACCACGCGCCTGTGGCTGCTGTCCCCGCGCCGCGCCGTCGAGGCCCTGGTCGCAGGCTGCGAACTCGATGCCAGCGCCGTCGCCGACCGCCGCCCCATCAACCTGCCCGGCGTGTCCGTCAGCGCAGGCGACATGGTGCGCGCGCTGCGCGAAGTGGCTGGCGACGAGGTGGCCAACCGCGTGAGCTGGCAGCCCGACGACAAGGTCGAGCGCATCGTCGGCAGCTGGCCCGGCCGCTGGGATACCGCGCGCGCCAACCAGCTGGGCCTGCGCGGCGACGAGGACTTTGCGGCCATCGTGCGCGCCTACATCGCCGATGACCTGACACCGGCCAAGCCATGAGCAACGACACCTCCACACCACAGCCCGCAGCACGCTGCGTCGGCGTGATCGGCCTGGGCGCCATGGGCGCCGGCATGGCGCAAAGCCTGCGCCGCGCCGGCCACCACGTGCATGTCCACGACATCCGCCCCGAGGCCGCAGCCGCCTTCGCCGCCGAAGGCGGCACGGCCTGCGCCACGCTGGCCGACATGGCCGCCGCCTGCCGCATCATCGTCAGCGTGGTGGTCAACGCCCAGCAGACCGAGGCCGTGCTGTTCGGCGAAGGCGGCATCGCTCCTGCGCTGCAGCCCGGCTCCGTCTTCGTCATGTGCTCCACCGTGGACCCCAACTGGTCCGTGGCACTGGAGGCCAGGCTGCAGGCGCAGGGCGTGCACTACATCGACGCGCCCATCTCCGGCGGCGCGGCCAAGGCGGCGTCGGGCCAGATGACCATGATGACGGCCGCCCGCCCCGAGGCCTATGCCGCCTGCGAAGGCGTGCTCGATGCCATGGCCGCCAAGGTCTACCGCCTGGGCCACAGCGCGGGCGCGGGCAGCAAGGTCAAGATCATCAACCAGCTGCTGGCCGGCGTGCACATCGCGGCAGCGGCCGAGGCCATGGCCCTGGGCCTGCGCGAAGGCGTCGATGCCGCCGCGCTCTACGAGGTCATCACCCACAGCGCCGGCAACAGCTGGATGTTCGAGAACCGCATGGCCCACGTGCTGGCCGGCGACTACACCCCGCTGTCGGCCGTGGACATCTTCGTCAAGGACCTGGGCCTGGTGCTGGACACCGCGCGCCACAGCAAATTCCCGCTGCCCCTGGCCTCCACGGCCCACCAGATGTTCATGCAGGCATCCACCGCCGGCCATGGCCGCGAGGACGACAGCGCCGTCATCAAGATCTTCCCGGGCATCACCCTGCCCCAGGCTCCATCGGAATCCCCATGACCCTTCTTCTGGGCTGCATAGCCGACGACTTCACGGGCGCCACCGATCTGGCGAACAACCTGGTGCGCGCAGGCATGCGCGTGGTGCAAAGCATTGGCGTGCCCGCCGGCCCGGTGGACGAGGGCGTGGACGCCGTCGTTGTCGCGCTCAAGTCGCGCACCATCGCGCCGGCCGATGCCATTGCGCAATCGCTGCAGGCCCTCGAATGGCTGCAGGCCCAGGGCGCCAATGGCCGCGCGCCGCAGATCTACTTCAAGTACTGCTCCACCTTCGACAGCACGCCGCAGGGCAACATCGGCCCCGTGACCGATGCGCTGATGGACGCGCTGGGCTGTGGCTTCACCATCGCCACGCCGGCCTTCCCCGACAACCAGCGCACCGTCTTCAAGGGCCACCTGTTCGTGGGTGATGTGCTGCTCAGCGACAGCGGCATGCGCAACCACCCGCTCACCCCCATGGCCGATGCCAACCTGGTGCGCGTGCTGCAGGCGCAGACAGGGCGCAAGGTGGGGCTGATCGACCATGTGGCCGTCGCGCAGGGCGAGGCCGCCATCCGCGCGCGCATCGCCGCACTCCAGGCCGAGGGCGTGGGCATGGCCGTGGTCGATGCCGTCTCCAACGACGACCTGCTGCGCCTGGGCCCGGCCCTGGCCGGCATGCCGCTTGTCACGGCGGGCTCGGGCGTGGCCATCGGCCTGCCCGCGAACTTCGGCATCCAGCCCACGGCCCGGGCCGCTGCCCTGCCAACCGCCACCGGCCTGCAGGCGGTCGTCTCGGGCAGTTGCTCGGTGGCCACCAATGCGCAGGTGGCGCACTTCATCGCCTCGGGGCGCCCTGCCCTGGCGCTGGAGCCGCTGCGCATCGCCGCCGGCGAGGACGAAGCCGGCAAGGCCCTGGCCTGGGCCCGCCAGCACATCGCCAGCGGCCCCGTGCTGATCTACTCCACCGCCGAATCCGCGGCCGTCAAGGCCGTGCAGGGCCGCCTGGGCGTGGAGCAGGCCGGCGCACTGGTCGAACAGACCATCGCCGCCATCGCCCGGGGGCTGGTCGAGATGGGCGTGCGCCAGCTCGTCGTGGCCGGCGGAGAAACCTCGGGCGCCTGCGTGCAGGCGCTGGGCATCGAGCAGATGCGCATAGGGCCGCAGATCGACCCTGGCGTGCCCTGGTGCCATGCCGCCTCGCCCCTGGCGCCGCAGGGGCTGCACCTCACGCTCAAGTCCGGCAACTTCGGCACCACGGACTTCTTCACCAAGGCCTTCGGCGCGCTGGCAAGCGCCTGATGCCACACTCAGCCTCCGTTTTCAGGAAAGCCTTCATGCCCCGTTTCGCCGCCAACCTGTCCATGCTCTACAACGACCTGGACTTTCTTGACCGCTTCGAGGCCGCCGCGCGCGACGGCTTCCAGGCCGTCGAATACCTGTTCCCCTACGACTTCGCGCCCGGGCAACTGGCCCGCCGCCTGCAGGACCACGGCCTGCAGCAGGTGCTGTTCAACGCCCCGCCCGGCGACTGGAACGCGGGCGAGCGCGGCCTGGCCTGCATCCCCGGGCGCGAGGCGGAATTCGCCCAGGGCATGGAACGCGCCGTGGCCTACGCCCAGGCCCTGGGCTGCCCGCGCATCCACGTCATGGCCGGGCTCAAGCCCGCAGGCGCCAGCGATGACATCCTGCGCGCCACCTACATCGCCAACGTGCGCCATGCCGCACGGCTGGCCGCGGCCCACGGCATCGCCATCCTGCTGGAGCCCATCAATGGCCGCGACATGCCCGGTTTCTTCCTGAGCCGCCAGGACCAGGCCCATGCGCTGCTGGCCGACATTGCCGAGCCCAATGTCCAGGTCCAGATGGACCTCTACCACTGCCAGATCGTCGAAGGCGACCTCGCCATGAAGATCCGCCAGTACCTGCCCACGGGCCGCGTGGGGCATGTGCAGATCGCAGGCGTGCCCGAACGCCACGAGCCCGACGTGGGCGAGGTCAACTACCCCTACCTGTTCCGCCTGCTGGACCAGCTGGGCTACGACGGCTGGATAGGCTGCGAATACCGCCCCGCGCGCGGCGCGGCGGCGCACGCTACCAGCGAGGGGCTGGGTTGGATGAAGGAGTGGCTGTAGCTGTAGCGTCTGCTGCGGCAGCCCGTCATCCGCCAGGCACGGGAGGACGGGGCGCATAGCTGTCCTGCGTATCCGCCGCCTGCGTTCAGGAATATTCCAGATCGCTGTGCTTGCCGACCACCAGCCGGCCGGCCGACAGCGACATCATCAGCAGCGCAATCGCCTCATGCATGATCAGCGTGTGCGTGTTGCCGGTCTCCACCATCTTGCTGCGCAGCGATTCGCGCACCTGCAGCGAGCCGGTCACGTCGATGATGATGTCCACCGCTGCGTCCACCAGTTCCATGAACCGGGTGGTGACCGGCACGCCGCGCGCGCGTGCCAGTGCGATGCCGGGCTGGTTCAAATCCAGGTCGGCCACCCCGAGCAACTGCACGAAGGGCGCGTCCAGCAATTGCTGCAGCAAGGGAGTGCCGGTCTGCCCCGCACCAATGACCACGATCCGGAAGGCTTGCATGGGATGAGTCCTTTTTCCATATGGGAAGTACGGCGCCATCATAGAAATGCCTTGCCGGTGCGCGCCGGTCCGGGACAGGTGGAATGGGTTTGTATGACCCAGATCAAATCCGGTGGACAGGGGCGTGGCGGCGGGCCAGGTCTCTGCGGTCGAGGTTCGATACCGGCTGCCTGCAGCCGGGACCACACCACAGGCTGCTGACGCGGGAGCCTGCATTCGCCCACAAAAAAACCCGCCGGCTTCGTGGCCCGGCGGGTTTTCTCAGGTGAACAACAGCCAGCGCTGTTATTGCCTTACAGGAACCTGCTCCGTGTACTCGCGCAGCACGCCGCCGCCTTCGACGGAGCCGCTGACCTGGCCGTCCTTGACGCGCTCCACGCAGGAGCGGCGGTCGCCTTCGTTCTTGAAGACATCGCAGCGGGCCACGGCATTGCGCTGGAAGTGGTCGCCCGACTGGACGCCGCCTCGGCGCGATTGCTCCTGGACGGCTGCAGCCTCGTGCTGTGCCGGGTCGCGGCGGTCATAGCCGCGCTTGGCCGGCCCCTTGGGCTCGGCGTGCTTCTTGTGGTGGTGGTGGGGCTTGGCCTTTTCCGCAGCGGGCGGAGGGGGCGGCATGCCATCGGGGCCAGGTGCCGGCTGGGCAGTGGCCAGTCCGGCCATGCCAAGCACGGCCGCGCCAATACACAGCTGCAGGGGACGAATCCATGGGTTCTTCATAGCTTCACTCCATTCCTCGTGAAAAAAGTCAAGGCCCAAGCATGCGTGTTTTCCAGCTCCCCATTTATCGGTACAGCGCGGCTGCGCATGCAGGCCATGGCCTACAGCTTGCCGCGCCCCCTGCAAGCGGCCCCTGACCTGGGTCAAGCCTGGTGCGCAAACCAGCGCTGCACGCCTTCGGCCATGCGCGCGAAGACGCTGTCCAGCGTGGGCACCTCGGCGCCCCACAGGGCGCGCAGCACCTCGGCGTTCTCGAACAGGCCGTGCCAGTAGCAGCCCGCGATGCGGCCATCGGGGCTGTGCCACAGCAGGCCAGGCACGGGCTCGGCCACGGCACTGCCAGCGGCCACCATGTCGGGGCGCACGCTGGTCTGGCCGTGGTGGATTTCATAGACCTGCGCCTGCACGCCAGACAGCGGCGCCAGCGCACCCGGCAGCGGCGGCAGTTGCACGCTGGCGGGCAGCACGGTCTTGTCGGGCGCGAACAGGGTCGTCAGCGGAAGAAGGCCCAGGCCGGCTGCGTTGCCGTCCACGCCATGCAGGTCGATCAGCGCCTCGCCCAGCATCTGCAGGCCGCCGCAGATGCCCAGCACCTGCCGGCCTGCCGCAGCATGTGCAGCAACGGCGGCATCCAGGCCCTGGGTCCGCATCCAGGCCAGATCGGCAGCCGTGGCCTTGGAGCCGGGCAGGATGATCCAGTCCGCGCCTGCCAGCTGGGCCGGCGTGCGCGCCCAGACCACGCGCAGGCCCGGCACCTGCAGCAGGGGCTGGAATTCGTCGAGGTTGCTGATGCGCGGGTAGGCAATGATGGCGATGGTGGTGTGCACGGCGCGCCCCGCCCCTCCTCCAGAGCCACGGTCATCAAAGACGCCATCCTCCTCCGGCAGGCCATGCTGGAACTGCATGGGGATCGTGGCCACGGTGGGCACGCCGGTGCGCTCCTGCAGCATCTGCGGGGCGGGCGCCAGCAGGCTGGCATCTCCCCGGAACTTGTTGAGCACAAAGCCGCGGATCAGCGCCTGTTCTTCCGGCGGCAGCAGGGCCCAGGTGCCGTAGAGGTGGGCAAAGGCGCCGCCCCGGTCTATGTCGGACACCAGCAGGCAATGCGCGCCGCAGTGGCGCGCCACGCGCATGTTGACCACGTCGCTGGCATGCAGGTTGATCTCGGCCGGAGAGCCGGCGCCTTCGATGACGACCACATCGTTGTCGGCGCGCAGGCTGTCCAGCGCCTCGGCGATCTGCGGCCAGACGCGGGCGCTGCGGCCGCGCCAGGGCAAGGCCGACAGCTCCTCGCTGACCCGGCCCAGCAGCACGACCTGGCTGCGCATGTCGGCCTCGGGCTTGAGCAGCAGCGGGTTCATGCGCACATCGGGCGCGCAGCCTGCGGCCAGGGCCTGCAGGTACTGTGCCGTGCCGATCTCGCCCCAGGCACCGCCCGGCGCGGAGACCACGCGCGCGTTGTTGCTCATGTTCTGTGCCTTGAAGGGCGCCACCTTGTAGCCCTGCGCGCGGTACCAGGCGCACAGCGCGGTGGCGACCCAGCTCTTGCCGGCGCCGCTGCTGGTGCCCAGCACCATCACGCACAGCGCGGGGCGCTGGCCGGTGGTGGGCAGGGGCAGATTCCCGGCGGCGGGTTCATTCGATTGCATGGTGTTTCTCCATTGGCTGCCAGGCAGCCAGCAAGGCGTTCTGGGATGCGGGCGCCAGCACGCCCATGCGCACGCAGCCGGGCAGGCCGAAGCTGTCGCAGTCGCGCAGCTTGATGCCCTGCGCGCGCAGTTGGGCCAGACGCGCCTGCATGGCGTCGCCCTGCTGGGCTTGCGGCCAGCGCGCCACAAAGTAATTGGCCTGCGAGCCGGGCAGTACCTGCCAGCCCAGGCGCTGCACCAGATCGAGCTGCTGTGCCTTCCAATCGCGCAGCCGTTGCAGGCTTCGCGCCAGCCATTGCCGGGTGGCCGGTGCGGTCCAGGCCGTGAGCATGGCCTCGCCATGGGCGCCCACGGGCCAGGATGGTGACAGGGCGCGCAAGGCATCGATCTCGTCGTGCGGCACGGCTTCGGGCGCAATGGCGTAGGCCGCGCGCACGCCGGTCATGCCCAGGGCCTTGTTGGGGGTCCACATCTGCCAGGCATCGCGCACCTGGGAGGGCACGGCGGGTTCCATGCCCGGCTCCAGTCTGAGGGGCGCATAGGCGCAGTCGATCACGCGCCAGGTGCCGGGCGGTGCGGGCTCGCTCCACAGGGGCCAGACATCCTCGGGCCGGCCCAGTGGGCTCGATGGCGCGCAGGCCCAGTGCAGGCCGGGGCCGGCCTCGGTGATACCGTCGCGCGCGGCCAGGAGCAGGCGCCAGACCTGCGCCGCGTGGGCGTAGTCGCCGTAATGGTGGGCCGGCAGGCTGGCGACGGCCGCGCCCTCGCGCGCTGCATGCATGGTGATGCGGTGGATGAAGTCGCTGGCACTGGCCGCAATGACAATGCGCTCGGTCGGCACACAATGAAAATCCGCCAGCCGTGCGCGCAGCGCCGTGTACTGCGGGTCCGGGTACTGGGCCGCGTGGGCCTGGGCCAGCATGTCCAGCGCCTGCGGGCAGGGTCCGCAGGCATTGCGGTTGGTGGAGAAATCGTGCGCGGGCACGCCCAGCGCGTCCGTGCCGCCGTGGGTGACTGGGATCGGTTTCATGGTGTCTTTCCTGCCATCGCCCATCCAAGGACCAGGGCGGCGGCCAGCGCTGCAGCCACCAGCATGGCGACCACGCGGCCCGCATGCGCCACAGCCTGCTGCAGCTCGGCCGCCTGCGGCACGCGGCCTGCGGGGTTGAGCACATAGACGCCGGGCTTGCCCAGGCGCACGCCCAGCAGCCTTGCCATGGCGCCCATGGGCCAGCCGCCGTTGGGCGACGGGGTGATGCGCGCGTCCTGGCGCAGCGCACCCCAGCCCGGCCGCCGGTCAGCCGCCAAGCCGGACAAGGCCAGCAGCAAGGCGGTCAGGCGCGCCGGTATCCAGTTGAGCAGGTCATCGGCACGCGCCGTCCATTTGCCGGCCCATTGCCAGTGGCGCCGGTCATCGCCCTGCCCGCGCCAGCCCGGGTAGCCCCACATGGCATCGGCCGTATTGGCAAAGCGGTAGAGGGCCGCGCCCGGCAGGCCGGCCACGGCAAACCAGAACAGCGGCGCCAGCACGGAGTCGCTGAGGTTCTCGGCCAGGGTTTCAATGGCGCTTTCGCGCACCTGGCCTGCGTCCAGCTGCGCTGTGTCGCGGCTGACCAGCCAGGTCAGCCGCTCACGGCCTGCGGGCAGGGATTGCTGCAGTGCGGCTTCCACGGCCAGCACCTCTTCGCGCAGCATGCGCCAGGACAAAAGCGGCTTGAGCAGCACGCCCAGCACCAGGGCGCCCAGCCACCAGGGCATGGGCGGCAGCAGCCACTGGATGAACGCGTAGACGGCGAAGAACAGCAGAGCCAGCAGGCACCAGGCGACGGCGCCCAGCGCAAAGCGTGGCCAGTCGCGCACATGTTCTTCGCGTGGGGCAATTCTTCGCCCAACCGCAGCCAGCAGCCGGCCCATGGCGACCACGGGGTGTATCCACACGGGCGGCTCGCCCCAGAGCCGGTCGATCAGCAGGGCCACGGGAACGGCCAGCGCGGCGGCCAGGGCGTGGCGCGCCCAGGGTTCGGCTTGGACCTGGGCCTGCGGCTGCCACAGCGCCTGCCAGCACCACCACAGCGGGCTGAGCGCGGCGCCCAGCAATTGCCAGGAAGGGCTGTCACTCATGCCTGCGGTTGTGGGGCGGCGGCGCGCTGGCCCCAGAAGTCGTCGTAGAGCATGTCCTGCAGCGGTGCGCGGCTGGCCCACTTTTGCTGCTGCAGCATGGGCTCGGCATAGTAGGCTGACACGGGGCCCAGGCACAGCACGGCCAGTGGCCGGCTGCCCACGGGCATTTGCAGCAGCGCGGCCAGCACCTCGGGATCGAACAGCGAGACCCAGCCCAGCCCCAGCCCCTCGGCACGCGCGGCCAGCCACATGTTCTGGATGGCGCAGGCGGCCGAGGCCACGTCCATCTCGGGCAGGGTGCGACGGCCGAAGACATGGGCCTCGCGCCCTGGCGGCATGGCCACGACCAGTACTTCGGCCGCATCCAGCACGCCCTGGACCTTGAGCTGCATGAAGTCTTCCTCGCGCTCGCCCAGGGCACGCGCGGTCTGCAGGCGTTCCTGCTCGATCACGGCATGGATCTCCTGGCGCAATTGCGCATCGCGCACGCGGATGAAGCGCCAGGGCTGCATGAAGCCGACGCTGGGCGCATGGTGGGCGGCGCGCAGCAGGCGCAGCAGCACCTCGGGCGCGACCTCGCCACCGCAGAAGTGGCGCATGTCGCGCCGCTCATGGATGGCGCGGTAGACGGCTGCCCGCTCGGCCTCGGCAAAGGGTTGGGCGGAAATGGTCTCTGGCGCCCGGGATTGCGTTTCGCTGCTCATGCCGCCATTGTCCGCCGCAGGCCGGGCCTGCGGGCGGCATCAGTCCTCAATACCACGCTGGGCGGGAATGCCGGCCTGGAAGGCGTGCTTGACCAGTTCCATGCGCGTGACGGTATCGGCCACGGCAATGATTTCCTCGGGGCAGCGGCGGCCCGTGAGCATGACGTGCACATGGCGCGGGCGGTCGGCCAGGGCCTGCAGCACAGGCTCCAGCGGCAGCCAGCCATAGATCAGCGGATAGGTGATTTCGTCGAGCACGACCAGGAAGTGATCGCCCGAGAGGATGGCGGTGCGCGCACGCTCCCAGCCCTCGCGCGCGATCTGGGCCGACCGCTCATGGTCCTGGCTCTTCCAGCTGAAGCCGTCGCCCAGGCCCTCGATGGGCATGCCCAGCTGCTCGAACATGCGGTGCTCGCCAAAGCGCGCCGTGGGCACCTTCATGAACTGGAAGATCTTGACGGACTTGCCTCGGCCATGCGCGCGCAGGGCCAGGCCGAAGGCCGCCGTGCTCTTGCCCTTGCCGTCGCCGGTGTTCACCAGCACCAGGCCACGGCGTTCGCCTTCGGGCTTTTCATAGGGCTTTTCCGTCGGGGCCTGTTCGATCTGCATGGGTCTGTCATCCTCAAAAGTTGCACGCGCTGCGGCGGGCATGCGCCGCAGCGGAGCGCCACTTTAACCGAGGCGGATGCCCAGCCGGCGCTGCAGGGCACGCACGGCGCTGTCCACCGTGGTGAGCACGGGCAGGCCCGTGGCGGCCTCGCAGGCCGCGCGGGCACGCGCCATGCTGAACTGGGCCAGCGCAATGCGCGTGCAGCCACGCGCAGCCAGGGCCTTGGCCTGCTCGACCACCAGGCGGTCATGCGTGGCGGTGTCGCCCCGGTTGAGCGCGTCCATGGCGCCATCGGCCAGGGCGGGCACGAGTTCGATGCCGGCCGGAAACTCCGGCGGCATGGACTGCAGCGTGGGCGCGAAGCTGGAGATCAAACCCAAGGCACCCTGCTGGCCCTGCACGGCCTCCTCGATCATGGCCTCGTTGGGCTTGAGCACGGGCAGCGGCGCGTGGCGCGCGGCCACGGCCTCGATGCAGGCGCCAAAGGCCGAGCAGGTGAACAAGATCCCCTGCGCGCCCGTGTCCACGGCGTACTGCGCCAGGCGCTGGAAACGCTCGTGCATGGCGGCGTCCAGCCCGCGCCCGTTGCGCGCCAGGTCGGCCGAGAGGCTGTCGTCCAGCAGGTTCATGCGAACCGCCTCGGGCCAGTCGCGCGCAAAGGCTTCGTTGATGGGAGCGACGGAGTGGCTGAGGGCGTGGATGAGGGCGATGCGGGTCATGGATGCGTGCAATAAGTTCAGATGCCCTTGGACGAGGGATGGGCGAAGGCCTCGCGCGTCTCGGCGTTGAGCGGGTAGTTGATGTTGATGTTCCTGGGCGGGATGGGCGACATGAACCAGCGGTTGTAGAGCTTTTCCATCTCGCCGGACTGCATCATGCCCGTCACCACGCGGTCCACGATGGCCTTGAAGCCGGCATCGTCCTTGCGCAGCATCAGCGCCTGGTTCTCGGTGCGCAGGCTTTCGCCGGTGATCAGGTAGTCCTGCGGGTTCTTGGCATTGGCGATCTGGCCGGCGAGCAGGATGTCGTCCAGCACAAAGGCCTGGGCACGGCCGCTCTCCACCAGCATGAAGGAGTCCGAATGGTCCTTGCCCGAAAGGTTGGTGATGTCGAGGTTGCGGCCCCGGTCCGCCTCGCGCAGCAGGCGAAAGGACGTGGTGCCCGCCGTCGTCGCCACGGTCTTGCCCTGCAGGTCGGCGACGGAGCGCAGCCCCGAGTCCGCGCGCACCAGCATGCGCACGTTGTAGCGGAAGATATCCGGCGAGAAGGCCACCTGCTTTTGCCGCTCCACCAGGTTGGTGGTGGAGCCGCACTCCAGGTCCACCGTGCCGTTGGCCACTAGCGGGATGCGGTTGGCAGAGGTCACGGCCTGATAGCGCACCTGCAGTGCGGGCAGCTTGAGCTGGGCCTTGACCTCGTCCACGATGCGCCGGCAGATGTCCATGCTGTAGCCCACGGGCTTGAGATCGCCATCCAGGTAGGAAAAGCCGAACGAGGACTCGCGGTAGCCCAGCGTGATGGCCCCGGCCTGCTGGATCTTGGCGAGCGTGCCGCTGTCCTGGGCATGGCTGGCGGCCAGCGGCAGCAGCGCGGCGATCAGGGCGCTGGTCACGGCCAGGGCCGTGCGCTTCAGGGTCGGGTGGGATGGGGTCATGGGGACACTCCTGTGGCGGGGGTGGGGGAAGCGGGGGAGTGGGCGCAAGCGCAGGAACGGATCAGAGAACCTGGGCGAGTGCGGCCTCGATGGACTCGGCCAGGCGCGTGGCGATGGTCTGCAGCTGTTCCCGCGTGGCGATGAAGGGCGGCGCCAGCAGCACGTGGTCGCCCGCACGGCCATCGGCCGTGCCGCCGCCGGGGTAGCACAGCAGGCCGCGCTGCATGGCTTCGGTCTTGATGCGGGCGTTGAGCTTCAGGCCCGCATCGAAGGGCGCCTTGCTGGCGCGGCCGGCCACCATTTCCACGCCCCAGAAGAAGCCGCGCCCGCGAATGTCTCCAACGTGCTCGCCCACGCGGCGGAGGCTGCCCAGGGCCTGCGCCAGCATCTGCCCGAAGGCTTCGCCATCGGTACGCACCTTGTCCAGCAGGCCGTCGCGCCGTATCACGCGCTGCACGGCCAGCGCCGCCGCGCAGGCCACCGGGTGGCCCAGGTAGGTATGGCCGTGCTGGAAGAAGCCGCTGCCGCGCGACATGGCATCGACGATGCGCCCCTGCGCCAGCACCGCGCCCACGGGCTGGTAGCCGCCGCCCAGGCCCTTGGCCACGGTGATCAGGTCGGGCACCACGCCTTCCTGCTCGCAGGCATGCAGGGTGCCCGTGCGGCCCATGCCGCACATCACCTCGTCCAGGATGAGCAGCACGCCGTGGCGGTCGCACACCTCGCGCACGGCCTTGAAGTAGCCGGGCACGGGCGTGAGCACGCCAGCCGTGGCGCCGCCCACGGTCTCGGCCACGAAGGCGATCACGCTGCGCGGGCCGTGGACGCCGATGGCCGCATCCAGTTCGTCGGCCAGGCGCTGGCCGTATTGCTCTGGGGTTTCATCGTCGCGCTGGTCGCGGTAGGCATTGCAGGGCGAGACATGGGTGGCCGGCACCAGGATGGGCGCGAACGGCGCGCGCCGCCAGGCATTGCCGCCCACGGCCAGCGCACCCAGCGTGTTGCCGTGGTAGCTCTGGCGGCGCGCGATGAAGTGCGTGCGCTCGGGCTGGCCGATCTCCACGAAGTACTGGCGCGCCATCTTGAGCGCGGCCTCCACGGCCTCGGAGCCGCCGCTGACCAGGTAGGCGTGGCTGGTGCCTTCGGGTGCGCCGCGCACCAGTTCCTGCCCCAGTTCCTCGGCCACCGCAGTGGTGAAGAAGCTGGTGTGGGCATAGGCCAGCCGGTCGATCTGGTCATGCATGGCGGCGATCACGTCGGGATGACCGTGGCCCAGCGAGGACACGGCCGCGCCGCCCGAGGCATCGATATAGCTGCGCCCCTGCGCGTCGCGTATCTCCAGGCCGCTGGCGGCGACGGCAACGGGGGGCGTGTGGTGCAGATGGCGATGGAACACATGACTCATGGCAGTTCTTTCAAGGAACAAATGTTTCATCACATTATTTGACGGAACATTTGTTCCGTCAACAGAGATTTCAACCACAGCCGTTCCAAGCCGGCCCGCGCCTGGGCTACAGTCGGCGCAGCCAACACCGCCCTTTTCCTCTCCTTCCTCCTCAAAACCTATGTCTGTTCAAGACGACATCCGCCAGCGATTTGCCGAGCTGAGCCCGGCCCTGCAACAGGTGGCCCGCTTCGTGCTGGAGCATCCCAACGATGTGGTCACGGCCTCCATGCGCAGCGTGGGAACGCGCGCCGGCAGCCCGCCCGCCACGCTGGTGCGGTTTGCGCAGTGGCTGGGTTTTGACGGCTGGCCGCAGCTCAAGCAGGCCTTCGCGCAGGACATGGGTCTGGGCAGCGACGAGGCCTACGGCCAGCGCGCCAAGGCCCTGGTGGGCCGCGCTGGCGACCATGACCTGGTGGGCGAGACCTTCGAGGTGCACCGCCGCAATCTGGAGGCCACCGAGCGGCGCCTGGGCGACGCCCTGCAGCAGGCCTGCGCACTGCTGGAAAAGGCCCGCAGCGTGCATGTGGCGGGCTTTCGCGCCAGCTACCCCGTGGCCTTTTCCTTCGTCTATGTGTACCGGCTGCTGCGCGCCAGCGTGCACCTGCTGGACGGCCAGGGCGGCACGCTGGAGATGCAGTGCCGCGCCATGGAGCGCGGCGACGCCCTGCTGGTAGTCGCCTTTGCGCCCTACTCGCGCGAGGCGCTGGCCGTGGCCCAGGCCGCCAGGGATGCGGGCTGCCGTATCGTGGCGCTGACCGACAGCCCCGCATCGCCCCTGGCGCTGCTGGCCGACGCCACGCTGCTGTTTTCGCTGCACAGCCCGTCGTTCTTCCCCTCCATCACCTCGGCCGTGGCGCTGTCCGAGGCCCTGGTGGAACTGCTGGCCAGCCGCGCCGGCAAGGGCGTGGTGCAGCGCATCGACCAGGCCGAGGAGCAATTGTTTGCCAGCGGTGCGTATCTGGAGGCACCTCGGTCGAGGAAAGCCGGTCGCGACTAGCCCAAGGCCGAAGCCGCCATTTGCGCCACAGCCATCGCAGCGCCAGGATCGTCACCGTCTTCCATGCTCCAGACGGCCGACAGTCCCGACCAGGCCAGCACCCATTGCAACAGGCGCCTTTGCTCCATGCCCGAGACTTTGGCAATGGTGGCCATGCGGCGCGCAAAGCGCCCCGGCGCCAGTGCGCTGGCGCGGTCGGGATTGCTCAGGATGTTGGCGTAGTCAAAGCCCCGCTCGCCATGCAGGCCCTTGGGGTCGATGGCCAGCCAGCCCAGGGGGCCGAAGTCAAGCACATTGCCGTGGTGAAGGTCACCATGCAGCACGGCCACGTCGCGCGGTGCGGCCAGCAGCTCGCGCGCCGTGGCGGCGCACAGGCCCAGCAGGCTGGCGGTTCCATGGCCTTGTGCAAGCAATGCATGGAACCACTTCGTCAGCGGCACCAGGGGTGGCAACGCCTTGGCGCGCGGCAGGTGCAGGCGCTTGGCAGCGGTGCACAGGATGCGCGTGGCCTCCTCATCGCGCTCGCCACGGGCCATCTCCACCAGCGATTCGGGTCCTGTGGCGCGCAGCATCAGCAAGGCCGGCCCTTCATGGGCCAGCACGGGCGCGGCACCATCGCCATTCCACCAGGCCATCAGCTGGGCGCCGGCCACTTCCTCGGGCTCCTGGGCGATCTTGAGCATGGCGGGCGTGCCGCCCTGGCGCACGGGCAGCAACACGCCGCGCGGCGTGGACAGGGGCTGGCCATCGATGGTCAGAGCCCAGCGGCTCAGATACGGCGCATGGAGAGACATTTTTTTCTGGCGGGCGATCAGGCAGCCTCAGCTTGCCCCCGCAGCCGTGGCAGGGCCAGCCACTGCCCGTCGATGGCGCGGATGCGCAGCCGGTGCTCGAACACGGCCTCCAGCGCCGCATGCGTGACCGCGTCGGCGCAGGCACCCTGGTGCACCACTTGCCCCTTGTCGAGAATGACCAGTTCCTGAGCCTGCAAGGCCATCGATATCTCATGCAGCACGCTGACCACGGTGCAGCCCTGGGCGACCAGGGCCTGCACGCATTCGAGCCAGTCGGCCTGGTGCGGCGGGTCGAGGTTGGCCAGGGGTTCGTCCATCAGCAGCACGCGGGCCTGCACGGCCAGGGCGCGCGCCAGCAGCACGCGCTGGCGCTCCCCGCCCGAGAGACTGCCCACGCTGCGCATGCGCCAGTCCCAGCCCTGGGTCTGGCGCAGGGCCTGCTCCACGGCGGCATGGTCTGCCTGGCTGGGCGCAGCCAGCCAACCCTGGTGCGGCAGGCGGCCCAGCATGACCACGTCATGGACCCGCATGTCGCCGGCCACGGGCTGGTTCTGGCCCAGCCAGGCGAGCGAGCAGGCCCGTTCGCGCGCACTCCATTGCCGCAGCGGGCGGCCCAGGAGCTCCACCGCCCCTTGCACGCCAGCGCCGGACTCCATGCCTGCCAGGGCGCGCAGCAGCGTGGATTTCCCGGCGCCATTGGGACCGACGATGGCGGTCCAGCGGCCGGCGGGCAGGGCCAAGCTCAGGCCGCTGAGGACCTGTCGATCGCCCAGGCGAACCTTCAGGGCGCGCGCTTGCAGGGCGGGGGCCGTCATGCGCCCTCCCCGCCGCGCAGGGCGTGGCGGCGGTGCATGAGCCACAGCAGGTAGCTGCCGCCCAGCAAGGCCGTGAGCGCGCCCACGGGCAGTTCCTGCGGGGCGATGAGCCAGCGCGCCAGCAGGTCGGCGGCCAGCAGCAGCACGGCGCCCATGCCCGCGCTGAGCACCAGCAGCCAGCGGTGCATGGACCGCACCATGGAGCGCACCAGATGCGGCGCGGCCAGGCCGACGAAGGCGATCAGCCCGGTCTGCGCCACGGCCGTGCCCGTGGCCAGGGCCAGCAGCAAGATGAGCACCATGCGCAACGGCGCCAGCGGCAGGCCCAGGCTGTGGGCCGTGGCCTCGCCCAGGGACAGGCCGTCGAGCACGCGGCCCAGGCACCAGGCGCCCAGGGTGGTGGCCAGCAGCACGGCCAGCATCAGCGCGCAGGCGCCCCAGCCGATGAAGGAGGTGCTGCCCAGCATGAAGGCCTGCATGGCCTGCATGATGTCCGGGTTCATCAACAGCACCAGGGACGCGGCTGCGCCCAGCACCACCCCCACTACCACGCCGGCCAGCAGCAGGCGCATGGTGTTGTGCACGCCCTGAGCCAGCACCAGGGTCAGCAGCACGGCCAGGGCCGCGCCCGCAAAGGCCGCACCCGTGACACCCAGGCGCGCCAGGCCCGCCAGTGCGAAGGGCGAGGCGCCCAGCGCCGCCATGCTCAATGCAACGCCCAGAGAGGCGCCCGAAGCGCTGCCCAGCAGATAGGGATCGGCCAGCGGATTGCGGAACACGCCCTGGGCGATGGCCCCGGCCAGCCCCAGCAGGCCGCCGGCCAGCCACGCGCCCGCCGTGCGGGGCAGCCGGATCTCGGTGACGATCTGCCAGGACAGCGGATCGCTGCGCGCCGCCCACACGCTTTCCCAGCCCGTGCTGCCCACGCCCGCGCCCAGCAGCATGAGCAGGGCACTCACGACCAGCAGGGCCAGTGCCATCCACGGCGCAGCCAGGCCGCTGTGGTGCCTGCGGGCCGGCCTCACCGTGCGGCCCCGTTCAGGCAGCGCGCCATCAGCGCAGCGCCCTCGGCCATGCGCGGGCCGGCGCGCACCAGCACGTCCAGCTCGGCCGGCACAAAGCGGCAGACGCGCCCGGCCTGCATGGCACGCAGGCGGCCCCAGCCCGGATAGGGCTCGCCCGATGTGCCCAGGCTGCGGTCGCCGCCCAGGATGAAGTCCGGATCGGCGCGCACCACGAATTCAGGGTTGATGCGCGGGAACGGCCCCAGCTGCGCACCCACGATGTTGCGCATGCCCAGGCGCGCCAGGGTCTCGCCGATGAACGAAGACTCGCCTGCGGCAAAGGGGCCGCGGTTGACCTCGAAGTACACGGTCTGCCCGCGCAGCGCGGGGGCCATGCTGCGCTCCACCTCCTGCATGCGCGCCTCGATGGCGGACCAGACACGGTCGGCCCCCTGCCCGGGCGGCAGATCCAGCAACTGGCCCACGGTGCGCAGCACGGCCTGCGCATCGGCATGGGTGCGCGGCTCCAGCGCCACCACCTTGAGGCCCAATGCCTGCAGCCGCGCCACCGAGCGCGTGGCCATGGACACCAGCACCAGATCGGGCTTGAGCGCGACGATGGCCTCGATGTTGGGATCGATTCCGCCGCCCACCACGGGCAGGGTCTTCACATGGGCCGGCCAGTTCGAATAGCGGTCCACGCCGACCAGGCGCTGGCAGCCGCCCAGCTCGCACACGGTCTCGGTCAGCGAGGGCAGCAGGCTGACGATGCGCTGCGGCGGCTGTGGCAGCTCCACCGGAACGCCCCGCCCGTCCGTGACCCGGATGGCAGCCTGCGCCGCAGACAGCGCCAGTGCCAACGCCAGGCCCCACAGGGCGAGACGCCATGGCCTCACGGCTGCGGGCCCTTGAGCGCCAACGGCAGGCCGGCGCACATCAGCGTGACGGTTTCACAGCTTTGCGCCGCACGCTGGTTGAGCACACCCAGCGCATCCACAAAGGCCCTCACCTGCGATCCCAGCGGGATCACGCCCAGGCCGATCTCGTTGCCGACCAGGATCACCGGGCCGGGCGCAGCTTGCAAGGCGGCAAGAAAGGCCGTGCATTGGCCCTCCCATCCGCGCGCCAGTTCCTCGGAAGGCTGGGCCGGCATCATCCAGTTGGTCAGCCACAGCGTCAGGCAGTCCACCACCAGCAGGCGCTGCGGCGTGCTGTGCCGCGCAAGCATGGCGGCCAGATCCAGCGGCTCCTCAAGCGTGGCCATGCCGGGCACGCGCTCGGCGCGGTCGCGCCGGTGGCGGGCGATGCGCTCGCGCATTTCGTCGTCCCAGGGCTGGCCGGTGGCGATCAGCGCGGCCTCGCGGTCCAGGGCGCCATCGAGCCAGGCGCGGGCCAGCAATTCGGCACGGCGCGACTTGCCGCTTTTCTGGCCACCCAGAATGAGTTGACTGCGCGCAAGCGAATAGGTGGAGATCTGGTCGGTCATGACGCCTGGCCTGCGGGAATGTCAGCGCCCAGCAGCGCCGCCACGGCGCGCGGCTGTGAGGCAAACCAGGCATGGAAATAGCTGGCGTGCACGCTGCCCTGGCGGTACAGCGCCTCGCCCCGGTCGGGCTGGGGAGCCTGGCCCGGGCGGCTGCTGCGCCCGGCCTCGGCCATGGACGTGTCCAGCCGGCTGTAGTGGAAGGTATGGCCGCGCAACAGGCCCCAGGGCGTGGGCAGTTGCTGCATGCCCAGGCCGGCCAGGCGCGGCTGCATGCGCGCATGGCCGGGCAACAGGCCCCAGAGGTCCGTGGTCCGGCCCGCAGTGTCGGTCAGTCGTTCGCACAGCGCGAGCATACCGCCGCACTCGGCCCAGACCGGCCGGCCGGCTGCCACGTGGGCGGCAATGTCACCGCGCAACGCGGCCTGGGCGGCCAGCGCGTCCAGGTGCAGTTCCGGATAGCCGCCGGGCAGCCACAGCGCATCGCACTGCGGCAGGCGCTCTGCGGCCAGGGGCGAGAAGAAGGCGATCCGCGCACCCATGGAACGCAGGCAGTCGAGGTTGGCCTGGTAGATGAAGCTGAAGGCCGCATCACGCGCCACCGCCACGGTGCGGCCCGCCAGCCAGGGCTGCACGGCTTCGGCAGGTTCCGGGCACGGTTCAAAGTCCACGGACCAGTCCTGCCAGCTGGCGCCCTGCCCTGCTTCGGCCTGCCAGGGCAACTGGCCCAGCGGCGTGGCCAGCAGCGCATCGGCGGCCACGTCCAGGCGCTGCAGGGCATCGTCCAGCTCATGCGCGGCAACCAGGCCCAGGTGCCGCTCGGGCAGCAGCGAGGTGGTTCCTGCACCCTGCACCCGCGCCAGCGCGCCCAGCCACAACGAAGGCTCGCGCAGGCCGGCACGCAGCAGGTCGGCATGGTGGGCGCTGCCCACGCGGTTGGCCAGCAGGCCGGCCCAGCGCAGGCCGGGCCGGTAGTGCTGCAGGCCATGGGCCAGTGCGCCAAAGGTGCCGGCCATGCCCGAGGCGTCGATCACGGCCAGCACCGGCAGGCCCAGCCGCTCGGCCACATCGGCCGCGCAGGGCGTGCCGTCGAACAGGCCCATGACGCCTTCCACCAGGATGAGGTCGGCCTCGCAGGCGGCGGCGTGCAGGCGCGCGCGCATGTCGGCCTCGCCCGTCATCCACAGATCGACGCTGTGCACGGGCGCGCCGCTGGCCAGCTCGTGCCAGTGCGGGTCCAGGAAGTCAGGGCCGCACTTGAACACGCGCACGCGGCGCCCCTGGCGCGCATGCAGCCGCGCCAGCGCAGCCGTCAGCGTGGTCTTGCCCTGGCCCGAGGCCGTGGAAGTGATCAGCAGCGCCGGGCAGCGTGCCCCGCCCCGGCCAAGGTCAATATTCATGTGTATTTGTTTGCTCCGTGCGACGCTGCCTTGAACCGGCCGCTCCGCCAACGCGGCGCATTGTAGTGCGCACCCCCGCCGTATCCGCACCCCACCCGCACCGCGCCCGCAACCAATGCTTACGCATTACACCCCGCCGAAGCAGACGCGTCCTACACATGGCGCTACGATTTTGTGAGACAGTCTGCCGCCCGCGCTCGAATACCTGAGCACGGTGCTGACGTCAAGCCTTCTAAGCCCCCCTGCTATCAGGTTTCCTCGGATACTTCCACGGAATGCGCTCACTTCGTTCGCACGTCCTACAATCTCAGCGTCTATGACCTCCCAGACTTCCCTCGACCACATTGCAGAGCGCGTGGAGCGCCTGCTGGTTCGCCACGAGGAACTGCAACGCACGAATGCGCTACTCGCCGAACAGGTGGCGGCCCTGACCCAGGAGCGTGATTCGCTGCGCTCGCGGCTCAACGCCGCCCGGGCCCGCGTCGATGCCCTGATCGAGCGCCTGCCCTCCAACCAGGGGGCTTGACCCCCTTCGCAACCGCCGACGCCCGAACGCCCATGAAGCAGATCGAAGTGCAAATCCTGCAGCAAAGCTATGTGCTGACCTGCCCCGATGGCCAGGAAGAGCGTCTGCTCGAGGCCGTGCGCCGTGTGGACACGGCCATGACCCGGATCCGCGACAGCGGCAAGGTCCGCTCGCGCGAGCGCGTGGCCGTGCTGTCCGCGCTGAACATGGCCTTCGACGTGCTGGACCGCGAAGCGCAGGAAAGCGCCATGGCCACGGCCCAGGCCGAAATGCAGTCCCTGCATGACGAGGTCACTTCGCAGCATGCCGCCCAGTCCGTGCCGCCCGAGCCCAGCCCCGAGGAACTGGCCGAGCGCCAGCGCCAGCAGGCCCTTGCCGAGCAACTGGTGCTGCGCCTGGACCAGGCCCTGGAAAGCGATGCTCGGCTGCTCTGAGCCGCTGCACTCCCTGTCTATCCAACGGCCTCTTCGGAGGCCGTTTTTCATGGCATCGGCCATGTCAATGGAAAGCCCATGCCGTTCAAAGAACTTGATTGCGGGCCTGCTCAATCGCCGTAGAATGGAGGCGTCTGCAAACCCGCCGGGCTTTATAGTTCCTTGGACCAATGCTCTATGAGCCCGGGCTTGGTACATTGCCATTCGAGCGTGATCGTCTCGCGTTAGATGAACCCAACGTCTGGCTGCCCTTGCCCCCCTGAACCCCGGTTCAGGATGACGGCCCGGTGGTCTTTGCAGACACCTGATTCCAACCCGGCGCACCTCCACGGTGCGCCGGGTTTTTTGTTGCCCTCCCCTCCCCGCCCATCCACTACCGATCTTCTGCCGCATGCCTGACCTGCTGTTTCTCGAACTGGCCCTGCTGGGCCTGTGCTCCGGCTTCCTGGCCGGCCTGCTGGGAGTGGGCGGCGGCATGGTGCTCGTGCCGTTTCTGACCTACTTTCTCGACAAGCGCGGGGTCGGCCCGGATCTGTCCGTGAAGATGGCGATCGCCACGGCCATGGCCACCATCGTGTTCACCTCGATCTCCAGCCTGCGCGCCCACCACGGTCGTGGCGCCGTGCGCTGGGACATCGTGCGCAGCCTGGCGCCGGGCATCATCACGGGCGGCCTGCTCGCCAGCCTGGGCGTTTTCGCGCTGCTGCGCGGCAAGTACCTGGCGCTGTTCTTTGGCGTATTCATCGGCTACATGGCGCTGCGCATGCTGCGCAGCAACAGCCAGCCCACGGCCACGCGCGCCCTGCCGGGGCCGCTGGGGCTGTACGGCGCGGGCACGGGCCTGGGCTTCATCTCGGGGCTGGTGGGTGCGGGCGGGGCCTTCATCAGCGTGCCCTTCATGATGCGCTGCTCGGTGCCCATGCACATGGCCGTGGGCACCAGCGCGGCACTGGGGTTTCCGATTGCCGTGGTGAATGCGGCGGGCCTGATCTTCACCGGCGCGGGCGACGCCGGGCGCCCCGAATACTCGCTGGGCTACCTGTGGCTGCCGGCCCTGCTGGCCCTGGCCTGCTGCAGCGTGCTGACGGCACCGCTGGGGGCACGGGCCGCGCACCGGCTGCCCGTGGGCCAGCTCAAGCGCATCTTTGCCACGCTGCTGTTCGGCCTGGCGGCCTACATGCTCTGGAAGGGCTTGAGCGCAGGCAGCTGAGCGCTCGCGGCCTGGGCCATTCTCTGCCGGTAGGCGATGGCGCCAATGCCGGCGCGCTGGGCCTGCAGGCATTCGCCGAACTGCTCGCGCGGCAGGCCAGGCGCACACAGGAAGCCCTGGAAGTAGTGGCCCTGCATGCGGTGGATGGCCGTCAGCTGCTCGTGCGTTTCCACGCCCTCGGCCACGATCTCCACGCCCAGGGCCAGACCCAGGCTGATGATGGCGCCGACGATGGCCTGGTCGCCCTCGTCGCTGGGCAGGCCGCGCACGAAGCTCTGGTCGATCTTGATCTTGGAGATGGGCAGCTTCTTCAGGTAGGCCAGGTTGGAGTAGCCGGTGCCGAAGTCGTCAATCACCATGCCCACGCCCAGATCGGCGATCTGGCATACGCGCAGCGCCATGTCCTGGGCGTCCTGCAGCAAGATGCTTTCCGTCAGCTCCAGCTCCAGCAGCTGGGGTGTCAGGCCGTAGCTGCGCAGCAGCTCGGTCACCCGCTCGACAAAGCCTGACTGGCGGAACTCCAGCGCCGACACGTTGACCGAGACCTTGATGGGCATGCCCTGCTGCTGCCAGCGTGCAGCCTCCTGCACGGCCTGCTCCATGACCCAGGCGCCCAGCGTGACGATGTAGCCCGACTCCTCGGCCAGCGGGATGAAGACACCCGGCGAGACCACGCCGAATTCGGGATCGGTCCAGCGCAGCAGCGCCTCGGCAGCAACGATGCGGTCGCTGTCTATGTGCACCTGGGGCTGGAAGTAGACCGCCATGCGGCCATGCTCCAGCGCCTGGCGCATGGCGTGCTCCAGCTTCATGCGCGACAGCAGGCCGGCGCTCATCTGCGGCTGGTAGAAGCTGAAATGGCCCCGGCCCCGCTCCTTGACGCGGTACATGGCGGTGTCGGCCTGGCGGATCAGCTCATCCAGCGTGAGGCCATCGGCCGGGTACTGGGCCACGCCGATGCTGCACTGCACGGAGAAACCCAGGCCGTCGAGCAGGAAGGGGCGCTCCATCTCCTGCAGGATGCGCTTGGCCACCGAAGCGGCCAGCTCGGCGTTGCAGCCCTGCAGATAGAGCACGAACTCGTCGCCACCCAGGCGGCACAGGATGTCCACGGGCCGCATGCAGTCGCTCAGGCGCTGCGCAACCAGCTTGAGCACGCGGTCGCCGAACTGGTGGCCCAGCGAGTCGTTGATGATCTTGAAGCGGTCCAGGTCGATGAACAGGATGCTGAACACCGTGCCGCCTGCGCGCGCGGCCTCGATGGCTGCATCCACGCGTTCCGTCAGGTTCAGGCGGTTGGGCAGGCCGGTGAGCGCGTCGCTGTAGGCCAGCTGTTCAATGCGCTGCTGGGCCACGCGCTGCTGCGTGAGGTCGCGCATGAAGCCGATGCTCTGCACCACGTCGCCCTGCGCGTTGCGCAGCGGCACCCAGGACAGGCGCACGGCGCAGCGCGCGCCGCCGGCCTGGCGCAGCCACAGGTCGCCCTCCCAGAAGCCGCCCTGGTGCCACTGGATGCGGGCCAGGTCGCCCAGGGTGTCGGCCTGGCCTTCGGAGGCCTCGAACAGCGACTCCACCGTGCGCCCCTGCACGGGCATGCCGCCCAGCAGGCGTTCGCAGGCCGGGTTGGTGCGGGCCACATCCATGTAGCCGTCGGCAATGAAGATGCCGTCCAGGCTGGACTCGAAGACGCGCGCGGCCAGCTCCAGGCCCGCCTGGGTCTGGGCCTCGGCCGTGATGTCGCGAAAGGAAAAGATCCGCCCCATGGGCAGGCCCCGGCGCAGCTGGGGCACGGCGCGGCGCTCCAGGATGCGTCCGTCGCGCAGGTCCAGCACGTCGGCCGCCTCCATCAGGGGCTGGGCCGACAGCAGCTTCAACTGGCGCGCATAGGATTCGGCATCGCGCACCTGGCTGGCCAGGTGGTCGAGGATGGCCACGTCGTTGCGGCGCACCAGCAGCGCCTCGGGAATGCCCCAGAGCGTGGCAAAGCGGTGGTTGAAGGCGCGGATGCGGCCATCGGGATCGCAGACCAGGATGGCGTCGGCCGCGGACTCCAGCGTGGCGCGCAGCTCGCCCAGCAGGCTCTCGAACTCGGCCTCGTGCAAGGCCTGCTCGCGCCGGTCCAGCATGCTGACCAGCAGCACCTCGCCATCGAGCGCGCGCACGCGCATCTCCACGGGCGCCAGCTGGCCATCGGCGCGGCGCACCTCGGCAATGAACTGGGCTCCGGCCTGCCAGTTGAAGGGATCGCTCCAGAAAGCCTGCTGCTGCGGCGTGGCGGCCAGCACCTGCACGGGCAGGCCCGGGGCCGCATCGGCCTCATAGCCGGTGACGGATTCGCTGGCGGCGTTGGCGCGCAGCACCTTCAGGGTGCGCGCATCGATCAGCCACAGGGCCTCCTGCAGTGCATCGAGCAGGCGGGGCCAGGCGCGGTTGAGCGCTTGCTTGTTCAAGACGCCACCTTCGGTGGATCCAACTCCACCGCCCGTTCAAAGTAATAGCAGACACGCCGGCGCGGCGACAGGTAGTCCAGCGCATCGCGCGGCAGTTGCGCGGGCGCCACTCCCCGGCGTATGCCCAGCTCGGGAAACAGCTCCAGCGCCAGCACGGGCGCCTGCGCGGCCGGCACGCCGGCATCGTGCACCATCACCGAGGGCTTGAGCGGGCGTGATGCATTCACGGACATGACCATGGCATGGCGCCCGTCGGTCAGCTCCACCACCGAGCCCGGGGGGAACACACCCATCATGCGGATGAAGCCATTGAGCACGGGCGCGGCGAACTTGTCGCGCAGCCGGCTGAACAGCATGGACAGGGCCTCGTGCGGCGTATGCGGCGTCTGTGCATCGCCGGGATTGCACAGGCGATCGTAGCTGTTGACCAGGGCCAGGATCTGGCCCGTGAGCTCCATGTCTTCGGCCACCAGGCTCAGCGGGAACCCCGTGCCGTCGGCCCATTCATGGTGCTGGGCGATGGCCGTGGTGACCTGGGCCGACAGGCCCATGCGCATGGCAATGGCCACGGATTCGCCCACATGGCGCTCGTAGCGCTCGCGCAGGGCGTCGGGCACGGAAGGCTCCAGGGCCAGGCCGTGCATGCCTTCGACACCGGCCACGGGCTTGCCCGCGTCATGCAGCAGCGCCGCCAGGCCCAGGTCGCGCAGCAGCGATTCCCGCAGGCCCAGGGCCCGGCCCAGCAGCAGGCTGAGCACGGTCACGTTGACGGCATGCACGCTCTGGCTGCTGCCCACGCCATCGGACAGCAGGTGAATGGCCACGTCCTGCGGGCCCGCCAGTTCGGCCAGGCAGCCATCGACCAGGGCCTCGGTGGGCATGCGCGCCTGCTCGGGCGCGCTGGCAATGGTGGTCTCTATGGCCACATAGCCACGCTCCACCTTCTGAAAGCGCGCATTGCAGTCCTCCAGCCGGCCGCGCCAGTCGGGCACGGACAGCAGCAACGGTGCTGGAGCAGGTTCGGTGGGTGCAGGCTCGGGGGCCACCACGACGGGCGGCAGCTCCTGCGGCGGCGGGGTGCGCACCTCGGCGGGCCAGGTGTCGCTTTTGTGCGGGACACAGCGCACCACCTCCAGGCCCAGGGATTTCAGGGTCTGGATCTGTGCGCTGGAGGTGATCTTGAAGCTGCTGACCGGAAAGGGATGGTTCAGCCACCCAACATCGAGCTGGACAAACATGCCCGGACGGAGGTCTCGGATATCGATGAGGACGGAATGGTTCACGCGCGGCAACGGCCCCGAGGCTGAAGGAATCGGCAATATGTAAGCCGATGATTCGGGCATTATCTCCAGTTCTGAGGGCCTCGCAGCCAATCCGCGACCCCAGGTGCCAAGTCTGGCCTCAGCTGTTGCTCAACGGCACCAGAGGCTGGGCTTGTAGATCAGGTCCATCCACAGCGCCCAGACGGCCACGCCCACCAGCATCAGGCCGGCCAGGCGCGTGCCCCATTCGGCGCGCAGGCCGTTCAGGCGCTGCCGGCCCAGCCGCCACAGCCAGGGGCCGGCCACCAGCCACAGCCCGCTGCCCACGCCAAAGGCCGCCATGGCCAGCGCGCCCTGCAACGGGCCGCCGCTGAGCGCGGCGACCAGCACGGCCGAATACAGCAGTCCGCAAGGCATGAGCGCCCAGGCATAGCCTGCCGCCAGCGTACCGCCCGGCGCCGACACCCAGGGCTGCACGCGCCGCCAGGCGGCGCGACCGGCAGACTCCAGCCAGGCGGGCTGGCGGGCCTGCACCATCATGGCCAGGCCCCAGGCCATCACGGCGACATGGGTCAGCGTCCAGAACGGCTGCAGCGCCGTGGTCTGGCTGGTGAGCCAGGACAGGCTCTCCATGGCCAGGGCCGAGGCAGCGCCCAGGCTGGCATAGCCGGCCAGACGGCCGCCGTGGAACAGCGCCGTGCGCAGCCACAGCCGGCTTTGCAATCCATGCACGGCCACCACCTGCGAGCCGCCGCCCTGCCCCGCCCCGCCCGTGACCACGCCGCAGGGCGCAGCGCACATGGCAAGGCAATGGGGCCCGCCGACGAGCCCCATGATCAAAGCGGTCCAGAGCAGCGACAACAGCATGGGGCCTAGATGATCCTCGAAAACCGCGCCCGGTTCTTGTCCGCCTGCAGATATCGGTCAAACAGCATGGCCACGCCGCGCACGAAGTACCAGCCCATGGGCGTGACCTGGAAGCCCTCGTCGCTGATCTGCACCAGGCCCTTGGCCTGCAGGTCCTCCAGGGCCGCCATCTCGGGCGCGAAGTACTCGCGAAAGCCTAGCAGCCAGGCCTGCTCCATGGGCTCGAACAGCACGGCGCCCTGGCACATGATGGCCATGATGACGGCGCGGCGCACCAGGTCGTCGCGCGACAGCGCCAGGCCCCGCACCACGGGCAGGTGGCTGGCGTCGATGGCGTCGTAGTACTCCTCCAGCGTCTTGGCGTTCTGGCTGTAGCTGGCGCCCACCTTGCCGATGGCCGACACGCCCAGCGCGATCAGGTCGCAGTCGGGCTGGGTGCTGTAGCCCTGGAAGTTGCGGTGCAGCCGGCCCTGGCGCTTGGCCACGGCCAGCGAGTCCTCCGGCAGGGCGAAGTGGTCCATGCCCACATAGACATAGCCACCGTCCATGAACGCGGCGATGGAACGCGACAGCATGGCCAGCTTGTCGGCCCCCTGGGGCAGATCCTCGGCCGCAATGCGCCGCTGCGGCTTGAAGCGCTCGGGCAGGTGGGCATAGGCATAGAGCGCGATGCGGTCGGGCCGCAGCGCGTTGACCTGGGCCAGCGTGCGCTCGAAGGATTCGGGCGTCTGCTTGGGCAGGCCGTAGATCAGGTCCACGTTGATGGAGGCAAAGCCCAGCTGCCGCGCGGCCGCCACCAGCTCGAACACCTGCTCGGCCGGCTGCACGCGGTGCACCGCGATCTGCACCTGCTCGTCGAAGTCCTGCACGCCGAAGCTCAGGCGGTTGAAGCCCAGCTCCTTGAGCACGACCAGGCGCTCGACGCTGACGGTGCGCGGATCGACCTCGATGGAGTACTCGCCACCCGGCTCCAGCTTGAAATGCTCGCGCAACAGGCCCATCAGCGTGCGCAGCTCGTCGTCGGAGAAGAAGGTGGGCGTGCCGCCGCCCAGGTGCAGCTGGCTGACGGTCTGGCCCTTGCCGCAATGGGCCGTGTGCAAGGCCATCTCGCGCGCCAGATAGTCCAGGTAGACGGCGGCGCGATCGTGGTGGCGCGTCACGATCTTGTTGCAGGCGCAGTAGTAGCAGAGCGACTCGCAAAAAGGCACGTGCACATACAGCGACAAAGGCGTGGCACGCGCTGCGGTACTCGATTTGCGTTGTTGCAGCGCCAGGATATAGTCCTCTGCACCAAAGGCCTCGACAAAGCGGTCGGCGGTAGGGAACGAGGTGTATCGGGGCCCCGGTACGTCAAAGCGACGCAGCAGCTCTGGGGTGACAGCGGTCATGGGTTTTTTCCTCTAATACCTCGACTGTGCCGCAGCACATCGGTCATGTCCTTGACTCATATCAAGAGTTGTTTGAGGGACTGCTGCGACAATTTGATCCAACTCATCGCAATCCACGAGGTCACCGCCGGCACGCTGTGTGCCGCTGATGTTTATCACTCCATGAACCTTCAGACCATCAAAGCCTCCTGCTCCAACTGCAACCTGCGCGAACTGTGCATGCCCATGGGCCTGGATGCCGAGCAGATGCAGCGCATCGACGACATCGTGGCCACGCGCCGCAAGGTCAAGCGCGGAGGCCTGCTGTTTCGCAACGGCGAGACATTCACCTCGCTGTACGCCATCCGCACCGGCTTCTTCAAGACCTGCGTGGCCACCGAGGATGGACGCGACCAGGTCACGGGCTTTCAGATGGCCGGCGAGATCATCGGCCTGGACGGCATCGTCAACGACCACCACACCTGCGATGCCGTCGCGCTGGAAGACGCCGAAGTCTGCGTCATGCCCTTCGACAAGCTGGAAGACCTGTCGCGCGAGGTCACGGCCCTGCAAAACCATGTGCACAAGGTCATGAGCCGCGAGATCGTGCGCGAACACGGCGTGATGCTGCTGCTGGGCAGCATGCGCGCCGAAGAGCGCCTGGCCGCCTTCGTGCTCAACCTGGTGCAGCGCCTGCATGCGCGGGGCTTTTCCAAGTCCGAACTGGTGCTGCGCATGACGCGCGAGGAAATCGGCAGCTACCTGGGCCTGAAGCTGGAGACGGTGAGCCGCACCTTCTCCAAGTTCGCGGACGACAACATCATCGAGGTGCGCCAGCGCCATCTGCGCATCCTGGACACGGAGGCGCTCAAGCGCATCGTCAACAGCCAGCAGTGCCAGTGAGGCTGCAAGGGCGGCAAGCATTCATCCGCCAATGAACAAGGCCCGCGACAGCGGGCCTTGTTCATTGCGGCGGGCTCTCGCTCAGTCCCGCCCCAGCCCCTGCATGGCCAGGTCCGGGTCGGGCTCGGAGACCACGCCGTCATTGAGATCGCGGGCCGAGCGGCCCAGCATGGTGGTCATCAGGCTGGAGAGCATGGTCACGCCCCAGAAGGCGAAGAAGGCCAGCGTGTAGATGCCCTGGCGCGACCAGCCCAGGTCGCCGAGCCAATGCAGCTCCAGGGGGTCCACAAAGGCAAAAACCAGCATCTCCATCACGGCGGCTGCCAGAAAGGCAGGCCAGGCAATCCACATCCAGCGTTGGGCCAACATCAGCGATCTCCTTGTGCTGTCGAGGGGTCGCCTTCATTGTGCGCCGCGCCAACGCATGGCGCCAAGCCCCGCAGCGCCCTGCACGCCTGTAGGAAACCCTCACCCGTCGCGCATGCCGGAGATGCGATCCGCCATGCAAAAAGGCCGCGACTGCGGCCTCTTGCAGGGGTGCACGGCGATCAGCGGTCCGTGGGGTGATCGTGCGCGGGCGTGGCCGCATGGTTGCGGCCGGTGACGGCGGGCGCCATGCTCTTGGGCACTTCGCGCACGCCATCGGCACGCTCGTTGATCGTGATGCCGTTGCGGTAGTAGTCGGGGTCGATCACGGGATCGGCGCCATTGATGGCGATGATGGCCGTGATCACGGCAGCGACCACCACGGCCGCCGGGCCGGCCACCACCAGCCAGACATGGCCGAACTTCCACCAGGGCTTGCCGGCGTCGGGGTGCGAGGGAGCCTGCGCGGGCGCGGACACTGCGGGACTGGAAGACATGGGAAACCTCTTTCTTTCAGGCGGCAGGCGCGGACCTTGCCGCGCCTGCCAGGAACATCACCGGGGCACCAGGAAGACGGCCTTTTCGGACGCGCGTCCCGCGCCCGAATGCACGGCATCGATATCGAAGAATACGGTGTGCGAGCCCGGCTCGGCCGAACCGTAGGGAATCTGCAGGCGCGCCGCAATGCCGCGCGTCTCGGCCGGGCCGACCTCGACTTCCTGCTCGGACGCCAGCTCCAGCCCATCGAGGCCGTGGGCGCTGATGCGGTAGCGCTGGGCCTGCTCGGTGGCATTCATGATCTGCAGGCGGTAGACATTCTCCAGCTTGCCGCCCGCCACGATGCGCGACAGCGAGGCGCGGTCGCGGATCACGTCCACCTTGACCGACTGGCGCAGCGCCAGGCTCACGATCATGGCCACGCTCAAGCCGATCAGCACGGCCGAGTAGATCAGCACGCGCGGACGGAAGATGCGGCGCAGCACCTGGGCACGCCGCCACAGGCCGGCCATGGCGTTCTGCGTGGTCAGGCGGATCAGGCCGCGCGGGTACTCCATCTTGTCCATGATGGAATTGCAGGCGTCTATGCACAGGCCGCAGCCAATGCATTCGTATTGCAGACCGTTGCGGATGTCGATGCCCACGGGGCAGACCTGCACGCACATCTTGCAGTCGATGCAGTCGCCCAGGCCCTGGGCCTTGTAGTCCACCTTCTTGGTGCGCGGCGCACGCGGCTCGCCCCGGCCCGTGTCGTAGCTGACGATCATGGTGTCCCGGTCGAACATGGCGCTCTGAAAGCGCGCATAGGGGCACATGTACTTGCAGACCTGCTCGCGCATGTAGCCCGCGTTGCCATAGGTGGCAAAGCCGTAGAACAGCACCCAGAACATCTGCCAGCTGCCCTGCAGCGCCAGCAGCTCGCCGCCCAGCTCGCGGATGGGCACGAAGTAGCCCACGAAGGTGAAGCCGGTCCACAGCGCAATGGCGATCCACAGCAACTGCTTGAGCGACTTCTTCCAGGCCTTCTCGAAGGTCCAGCCGTTCTTGTCCAGCCGCATGCGCGCGCTGCGGTCGCCTTCGACCTTGCGCTCCACCCACATGAAGATCTCGGTGTAGACCGTCTGCGGGCACGAGAAGCCGCACCACAGGCGCCCGGCCACGGCCGTGAACAGGAACAATGCCAGCGCCGAGATGATCAGCAGGCCCGCCAGGTAGATGAAGTCCTGCGGGTACAGCACCAGCCCGAAGAGATAGAAGCGCCGCGTTCCGAGGTCGAACAGCACCATCTGGCGCTGGCCCCACTCCAGCCAGGGCAGGCCGTAGAAAACCAGTTGGGTGAGAAACACCAGGGCCCATCGCCAGCGTGCGAAGACACCGCTGATGGAGCGCGGGTAGACCTTCTTTTCCGACTCGAACATCGACACCAGCTCGCCCGGATCAGGCGTGGCCGGCGTGATCGGAATGACTTTGCGGGGAGGCTTCCCGGTGTCATCCCCGCTCTCGGGCTTCATGGTGGGTTCCTTTGTTTTTTTGAAATATCTGAAAACTCAAAACGCAAAAAGGCGGCGCCGCAGCGCCGCCCCTGTGCTTACTGACGGACTGCGCCGTCTTTGTGCGACATGCCCCAGACATAGGAAGCAAGCACCGCGATCTGCGCCTCGGTCAGCTTGTCCTTCTGGGCAGGCATCTCGTTGTGCTTGCCGTTGTTGATCATGGCCGTGATGGCGGCCTCGCCCCAGCCGTGCAGCCAGATGTCATCGGTCAGGTTGGGCGCGCCCAGGGCCTGGTTGCCCTTGCCGTCCATGCCGTGGCAGGCTGCGCAGGCCGTGAACTTGGACTTGCCCAGCGAGGCCTTGAGCGAGTCGTGCGGGCTGCCCGACAGGCTCAGCACATAGTGCGAGAGGTTGCGCACATCGTCGGGCGTGCCGACGGCAGCGGCCATGGGCGGCATGATGCCGATGCGGCCACCCGTGATGGTTTCCCTGATCTTCTCGGGCGTGCCGCCATGCAGCCAGTCGCCATCGGTCAGGTTGGGGAAGCTCTTGCCGCCGCGTGCGTCCGAGCCGTGGCACTGTGCGCAGTTGTTCATGAACAGGCGCTCGCCGATGGCCATGGCCTGGGGGTCCTTGGCCATGTCTTCGGTGCTCATGCTCGTGAACTTGGCGTACAGCGGCTCCAGGTCCGCGCGGGCCTTGGTCATCTCGTTTTCATAGGCGCCCAGCTGCGTCCAGCCCAGCTTGCCCGCGAACGAGCCCAGGCCCGGATAGGCCGCCAGGTAGGCGAAGCCGAACACCGAGGTGATGATGAACAGCCACATCCACCACTTGGGCATGGGGTTGTTCAGCTCGCGCAGGTCCTCGTCCCAGACGTGGCCCGTGGTGTTGTCGGCCGATGGGACCACCTTCTTGCGTGCGGTGAGATACAGCAGCAGCAGGCAGCCGATGATGCCGCCCAGCGTGATCGCCGTGACATAGATCGACCAGAAGTTGTTTACGAAATCGCTCATGGGAAGTTCTCGTTCTGGTGGAGGGACTCAGTCTTGCTCGAACGGCAGCTGGGCGGCCTCGTCGAAACGGGCCTGGTTGCGGCGGGCGAACGCCCACCACCAGATGCCGATGAAGCAGGCCAGCGAGGCCAGCGTGGCCACGATGCGCATGGTGGTGATGTCCATGTCGCTCTCCTTTACTTGACCGAACGGCCCAGGACCTGCAGGTAGGCGATGACGGCGTCCATTTCCGTCTTGCCCTTGACCTGCTCGGCAGCGCCGCTGATTTCCTCGTCGCTGTAGGGCACGCCCACCTTGCGCAGCGCGCTCATGTGCTGGGCGACCACGGTGTCATCCACCTTGTTCTTTTCCAGCCAGGTGTAGGCAGGCATGTTGGACTCGGGCACCACGTCGCGCGGGTTGTTCAGGTGGATGCGATGCCATTCGTCGCTGTACTTGCCGCCCACGCGGTGCAGGTCGGGACCCGTGCGCTTGGAGCCCCACTGGAAGGGGTGGTCATAGACGAACTCGCCAGCCACCGAGTAGTGGCCGTAGCGCATGGTCTCGGCGCGGAAGGGGCGGATCATCTGCGAGTGGCAGTTGTAGCAACCCTCGCGCAGATAGACGTCGCGGCCCATCAGCTGCAGCGGCGTGTAGGGCTTGAGGCCCGCCACCGCTTCCGTGGTCGACTTCTGGAAGAACAGCGGAACGATTTCCACCATGCCGCCGACGGCGACCACCAGCAGGGTCAGCACGATCAGCAGGAAATTGTTGGTTTCCACCTTCTCGTGGGAAAAGCTCTTGGGAGCGCTATTGTTGTGATCGGACATGAGTAATGCTCCTAGACGCTCAGGCGTGGGCCACGACGGCAGGCACGGCCACCTTCACCGAACGGCCCGAGATCGCGGTCTTCCAGGTGTTCCACAGCATGACCAGCATGCCGCCCAGGTACAGCAGGCCACCGGCCA
The DNA here is from genome assembly GCF_000632165.1 of Delftia sp. RIT313. Lineage (NCBI taxonomy): Bacteria > Pseudomonadati > Pseudomonadota > Betaproteobacteria > Burkholderiales > Comamonadaceae > Delftia > Delftia sp. RIT313. The sequence goes on from NZ_JFYT01000002.1 coordinate 109,569, forward strand.
CGCGGATCACGTAGAACGGATAGCTGGCCTTGACGCTTTCGACGAAGGTGTAGGTCAGCGTGCCATCGGGATTGACGGCGCGCCACATCAGGCCCTGCATCACACCGGCGATCCACATCGCGGCGATGTACAGCACGATGCCGATGGTGGCCATCCAGAAGTGCAGTTCGATGGCGCCCACCGAGTGCATCTTGGTCTTGCCGAACAGGCGCGGGATCAGGTAGTACAGCGAGCCCATGGTGATCAGGCCCACCCAGCCCAGAGCGCCCGAGTGAACGTGGCCCACGGTCCAGTCCGTGTAGTGCGACAGCGCGTTGACGGTCTTGATGGACATCATCGGACCTTCGAACGTGGACATGCCGTAGAACGACAGCGACACGATCAGGAAGCGCAGGATGGGGTCGTCGCGCAGCTTGTGCCATGCGCCCGACAGCGTCATCACGCCATTGATCATGCCGCCCCAGCTGGGAGCCAGCAGGATCAGCGAGAACACCATGCCCACGGACTGCGTCCAGTCGGGCAGCGCGGTGTAGTGCAGGTGGTGAGGACCCGCCCACATGTAGGTGAAGATCAGCGCCCAGAAGTGGACGATGGACAGGCGGTAGCTGTAGACCGGACGGCCAGCCTGCTTGGGGATGAAGTAATACATCATGCCCAGGAAGCCCGCGGTCAGGAAGAAGCCCACGGCGTTATGGCCGTACCACCACTGCACCATCGCGTCCTGCACGCCGGCGTAGGCCGAGTAGCTCTTCATCCAGCCGGCCGGAATGGCCGCGCTGTTGACGATGTGCAGCAGTGCCACGGCGATGATGAAGGCGCCGAAGAACCAGTTGGCCACGTAGATGTGACGGACCTTGCGGATGCCGATGGTTCCGAAGAACACGATGGCATACGAGACCCAGGTCACGGCGATCAGCAGGTCGATCGGCCACTCCAGCTCGGCGTACTCCTTGCCCTGGGTGTAGCCCAGCGGCAGGCTGATGGCGGCGGCGACGATGACGATCTGCCAGCCCCAGAATGTCAGGCTGGCCAGCTTGGGCATGAACAGCCGCGTCTGGCAGGTGCGCTGCACCACGTAGTAGCTGGTTGCGAACAGCGCCGATCCGCCAAAGGCAAAGATCACGGCGTTCGTGTGCAGCGGACGCAGGCGTCCGTAGCTCAGCCATGGAATGCCGAAGTTGAGTTCCGGCCAGGCCAGCTGCGAGGCGATCAACACCCCGACAGCCATGCCTACCACCCCCCAGACGACGGCCATGATAGAGAACTGCCTTACGACGGAATCGTCGTAATAGACAGCGTTTTTATTTGAACTATCCATCGTGCACCCCTTAGATTGCTATCAAAGTGTTACGTTCTTCGCTCCCGGGCGTGTTGACCCACGTCAATCGTCCCGAAGAATGCGCTCACCCTCTTGCTCCACACTCTCGAACTGCCCGCGATACACGGCCCACCACAGGGCCGCAAGGATGGCCAGCACCAGCACCACCGACAGCGGGATCAGCAAATACAAAATATCCATGGTCAGTTCCCCGTCGCGCTGACGCGCAACGCCTTGCCCCCAAAACGGGCGCGATCCAGCTCAGTGACACCGAGCAAGAGCCGCCTCGCGGCGAAGGTGTCGTTCCCCTCCCGCGAAGCGAGAGAGGGGGAAGCGGCGCAGCCGCTCAGGGGGTGTATTTCCATCAGAACCTCCCCACCGTTGCGGTGGAGCCCGTCTTCATCGCGACGGACGCTGCGGGCGCAGCAGGCGTGCCCGTGTGATTCGTTGCAGCCAGTGGCAGGCTGCGCGCAAGGCGCGCGGCATTCATCACCACCAGCAGCGAACTCAGTGCCATTCCCAGGCCGGCCACCCAGGCAGGCATGAAGCCCGCCAGGGCCAGCGGAATCGACACCGCGTTGTAAGCGGCTGCCCAGGCCATGTTCTGGCGCACCACCTGCAGCGTGCGGCGCGACAACAGGCATGCCTGCAGTACCAGTTCCAGGCTGTCACCCAGAACAACGAAATCTGCGCGCGATTGTGCCAGGGGCACTGCTCTACCAAAAGCAAAAGAGACATGCGCTCCAGCTAAAACTGGGCCGTCGTTGAGGCCGTCGCCCACCATGGCCACGTGGTGGCCGGCAGCCTGCGCCTGCTGCAGGCGCTCCAGCTTGTCCTGCGGGCTGCAGCCGCCTTCGGCCTGGGTGATGCCCACGCGCGCCGCCATGGCGCGGGCCGCGTCCTCGCGGTCGCCGGACAGCAGCATCACCTGCACGCCATGCCGGTGCAGCGCCTGCACCACGGCGGCGGCCTCGGGCCGCATGTCCTCGCTGAGGACGAAGCGGGCCAGCGTGTGCCAGCCCTGCGAGGTCTCCTCGGCCAGCAGCACACCCTGCACGGGCTGCTCCCCGGCCAGGCCTGCGTGCAGGGCCGAGCCCAGCCGCAGATGGCGGCGCGCGCCGGGGCGCTGCACCCAGGCGTCCAGGCCCAGGCCGGCCATTTCCTGCATGGTGTCCAGCTTCCAGTCGGTGGCGGCATCGGCGCCGACCTGCGCAATGGCGCGCGAGGCCGGGTGGATGGACTGGCGCGCCAGCAGCGCCGCCAATGCCAGCACTTCGTCGGCATCTTCGCCCGCAGCAGGCTCGAAGGACGACAGGGCCAGGCCATCGCGCGTGAGCGTGCCGGTCTTGTCGAACACCAGGGTGTCCACGGCGGCCAGCGCCTCCAGGCCCTGCAGGTTGCGCACCAGCACGCCGCTGCGCGCCAGCGTGCCGGCGGCAGTGAGCATGGCCACGGGCGTGGCCAGCGACAGCGCGCAGGGGCAGGTCACGATGAGCACGGCCACCGCCACCATCATGGCCTTGCCGGGATCGGTGGGCCACCACCAGATGGCAGCGCCCAGCGCAGCCAGCAGCACCACGACGAGAAAGGGCCGCGCCACCTTGTCGGCCAGCTGGGCCAGGCGCGGCTTTTGCAGCGAGGCGCTTTCCATCAGGCCCACGATCTGGGCGAAGCGCGTATCGGCGCCCACGCCATCCACGCGCACATCGACCACGGCATCCAGGTTGTAGCTGCCGGCCGTGACGGTATCGCCCTCGGCACGCAGCACGGGCGTGGACTCGCCGGTGAGCAGGGCCTCGTCGGCATGGGTGCGGCCGCGCACGATGGTGCCGTCGGCCGGGAAGGCCTCGCCACTGAGCACGCGCACCCGGTCGCCCGCCCGCAGGCGGCGCGTGGCCACGCGCTCGAAATGGCCGGCTGCGTTCTCGCGCAGCACGGCATCGGGCAGGCGGTTCATCACCGCCTCCAGCGCGCCGGCCGTGCGGTCGCGCAGGCGCAGCTCCAGCCAGCGGCCGGACAGCAGGAAGAAGACGAACATGGTCAGCGAGTCGTAGAAGACTTCCTCGCCGAAGGGGCCCGAAGGATCGAAGGTGCCCAGCGAACTGATCACGAAGGTGATCAGCATGCCCAGGGCCACGGGCAGGTCCATGCTCACGCGGCGCTGGCGTATGTCGCGCAGCGCGCTGGAGAAGAAGGGGCCGCAGCAAAACAGCACCACGGGCAGCGAGATGACCCAGGAAGCCCAGCGCAGCAGCGTCTCCATCTCCTGCGACAGGTCGCCGGGGCGGGCCACGTAGGCGGGCCACGCATACATCATGACCTGCATCATGCAAAAGCCGGCCACCAGCCAGCGCCACAGCGCACGGCGGCTTTCGGCCTGGCGGCGCTCGCGCGCAAAGGCATCGCGTGCGGGAAGCGCCTGGTAGCCGGCGCGCCGCACGGCCTCCATCCACTCGGAGGGAAGCACCTGCGCGTGGCGCCAGGTGACACGGGCGCGGCGCGTGGCAGCACTGACTTCGGCCTTCTCCACTCCGGGCACGGCACGCAGCGCATCCTCGATGGTCAGGGCGCATGCGGCACAGTGCATGCCTTCCAGAACGACGTGCGAATCCCAGGCGGGAAAGTCGGTGGGTTCCTTGGAAGGGTCGGCGGGAGTTGCGGGGCCTGCGGGCCGTCCGAACGAACTCCACTCCTGCGGATCATCCAGCAGCCGGGCGGTGGCCTGCTGCGAGGGCGAGGGGCCTGAATCAAGCGCCGCCACTGCCGCCTCGCTGGATGGGGCTATCGTGGTGTGGGGCATGGTTCTTAGCGTAATCGGGCCGCATGATAAGCGTATTGACATTAATCAACCGTTAACTCATGGTTGGGTCTATGCTGACTTCATCCCATCCATCAGCACACACGAAAGGAGCACGCATGTACAACCGCATCCTGATCGCCACCGACGGTTCCGAGCTTTCCGACAAGGCCGTGGACAGCGGGCTGGGCCTTGCCGCGCTGTGCGGCGCCAGCGTCGTCGTCGTCCAGGTGGTGCAACACTATCCGCGCAGCTACTTCGAGGGCGGCGAGACCGTGGACCTCAAGCAGATCGAGCGCATCGAAGGCCAGTGGACTTCCAACGCGCAGACCGTGCTGGATGCCATCCATGCCAAGGGACAGGCTCTGAAGGTCAACGTGACCACCGAGATCGTCAAGTCCGACCTGGTCGCCGAAAGCGTGATCGACGTGGCCAAGCGCCGCGACTGCGATCTCATCGTCATGGCCTCGCACGGCCGCAAGGGCCTGCAGCGCCTGCTGCTGGGCAGCGAGACGCAGCATGTGCTCACGCACACCCATATCCCCGTGCTCGTCCTGCGTTGAAGGGTAGCGGCAGCCTCGGCGGCCGCCACACAAAAAAAGGCATCGGCGGCGCCGATGCCTTTTGCTTTTTCAATCAGGTCAGGGCGCAATCCGCACCCTGGCGCCAACTCAGGCGAACAGCTGCTTGTGTTCGTCGCGCAGCAGGTTCTTCTGCACCTTGCCCATGGTGTTGCGCGGCAGCTCCTGCACTACGAAGCAGCGCTTGGGAATCTTGAAATTGGCCAGCTGGCCCTTGAGCGCATCGACCACCGCCTGGGGCTCCAGGGCGGCACCGGGGCGCGGCACCACCACGGCCACGCCCACTTCGCCGAAGTCCGGGTGCGGCACGCCGACCAGGGCGCTTTCGGCCACGCCGGGCAGCTCGTTGATGAAGCCCTCGATCTCGGCCGGATAGACGTTGTAGCCGCCCGAGATGATCAGGTCCTTGCTGCGGCCCACGATGCTCACATAGCCCCGCTCGTCGAGCTTGCCCACGTCACCCGTGCGGAACCAGCCATCGGCCGTGAACTCCTCGGCCGTCTTCTCGGGCATGCGCCAGTAGCCCTTGAACACATTGGGGCCACGCACCTGGATATTGCCGATCTCGCCCACGGGCACCTGCTCGCCTGCGTCGTCCACGATGCGCACGCCCACGCCGGGCAGCGCAAAGCCCACGGTGCCGGCGCGGCGCTCGGACTGGCCGCCGTTGTGCGCGTCGGCGCGGTAGGGATTGGAGGTCAGCATGATGGTCTCGCTCATGCCGTAGCGCTCCAGGATGACGTGGCCGGTGCGCTCCTGCCAGTCGCGGTGCGTCTCCACCAGCATGGGTGCCGAGCCCGAGATGAACAGCCGCATGTGGGCCGCCGCCTCGCGCGTGAGCCGCGCGTCCGCCAGCATGCGCACGTAGAGCGTGGGCACGCCCATGAAGACGGTGGCATCGCGCATGCGCGAGATCACCGTGCCGGGCTCGAACTTCGACAGCCAGATCATGGGGCTGCCATTGATCAGCGCGCCGTGGATGGCCACGAACAGGCCGTGCACATGGAAGATGGGCAGCGCGTGGATGAGCACGTCGCCGTCCTGCCAGCCCCAGTAGTCCTTGAGCGTCTCGGCGTTGGACAGCATGTTGCCGTGCGTGAGCATCGCCCCCTTGCTGCGGCCCGTGGTGCCGCTGGTGTAGAGGATGGCGGCCAGGTCGTCCTCGCCGCGCTCCACCACCTCATGCTCGTCGCCATGGTGGGCCGCGCGTTCCAGCAGCGTGCCGCTGCGGTCGTCGCCAAGGGTGTAGACATGGGCCACGCCCGAGGTGAAGGCGATCTTGGAGACCCAGCCGAAATTGCCCGGCGCGCAGACCACGACGGCGGGCTCGGCATTGCCCACGAAGTATTCGATCTCGGCGCTCTGGTAGGCCGTGTTCAGCGGCAGGAAGACATGGCCGCTGCGAAGCGTGGCCAGATAGAGCATCAGCGCCTCTACCGACTTTTCCACCTGCACGGCGATGCGGCTGGCGGGCGGCAGTTGCAGCGACTGCAGCAGGTTGGCCATGCGCGCGCTGCCACGGTCCAGGTCGGCCCAGCTGTAGAACAGGCTGGCGCCGTCCGCGCCTATGGCCTCTACGGCCCACTTCTGCAGATCCTGGGGAAAGGCGGCGCGCAAGGCAGCGAACAGATTGCGGTTGGTCATGGCTGTGAAGAAGAAGGAAGAGTCCGCGGGAAGCAGGGAAATCTCAGGCACGTTCATGGTTGGGCGAAGGCTGCGCCACGGACAGCTCGCGCAGGATGCGCTCGCGGTCCGCGTCCAGCGCGGGCGGCTGCCTGCGCACCAGGGGCTGATCGCACGCGGCCAGCAAGGGGTTGCCCGCCACGCGCAGCGTCTGGCCACCGGGGGCCTGCACCTGGGCCAGCATGCCGCGCTCGCGCACCTGGGGGTGCTCGACGACATCGGCCACGCTGTTGTACTCCCCCGCCGGGATGCCATTATCAGTGAGCAGGCGCAGCCAATGCGCCCTGGGACTGTCCCGCAGGCGCGCCTCCAGCGCGGCCTTGAGTTCGGCCTGGTGCTCGCAGCGCAGGGCATTGCCGGCAAAGCGCGCGTCCTCGGCCAGTTCGGGCAATTGCAGCAGGCTGCACAGCTTGCGGAACAGCGCATCGCTGCCCACGGCGATGACGAACCAGCCGTCCTGCGCCGCGAACACATCGAAGGGTGCCATGGACGGATGCCGCGTACCCATGGGCCCCGGCACGCTGCCCAGCGCACCGAGCCGCGCCACGGGGTTCTCCAGCAGGGCCACCTGGCAGTCGAGCATGGAGACATCGACACGCTCGCCCTGCCCCGTGCGGGCGCGGCGCATGAGCGCGGCCTGCGTGCCGATGACGGCGTACAGCCCTGCGCCCAGGTCGCCGATGGACACGCCCACGCGGCAGGGCCCGGCGCCCGGGTGGCCGGTCACACTCATCATTCCGCTCATGGCCTGCACCACCATGTCGTAGGCAGGAAAGCCGCTGTAGGGACCCGTCTGGCCAAAGCCAGAGACCGACGTCATCACCAGCTGGGGATGGCGCGCATGCAGGGTCTCCCAGCCATAGCCGAGCTTGTCCATGGTGCCGGGGCGGAAGTTCTCGACCAGCACATCGGCACCTTGCAGCAGGCGCTCGAAGACCTCGCGGTCCTGCGGCTGCTTGAGGTCCAGCGCAATGGATTCCTTGTTGCGGTTCACCGACAGGAAATAGGCCGAGCCCCCGTCCACAAACGGCCCGATGCCGCGCGCATCGTCGCCCGTGCCGGGCTGCTCCACCTTGATCACGCGTGCACCCAGGTCGGCCAGCATCTGCGTGCACATGGGGCCGGCCAGCACGCGCGTGAGGTCGATGACGGTAAGGCCTTCCAGCGGCAGGCCCGTGGCTTGTTCATTCATGGTTTGCTCATTCATATTCACTGCAATCCGGCGCCGGAACGCTGGGTCAGGGCCTTGGACTCCTGCCCTTCCTTGAGGGCCCAGGCGCGGAATTCTTCTAGGGATGCCGAGGGCGCGGCCAGATTGCCCTGCTTGGCCAGCCTGGCCTTCACATCGGGGTCTTCCAGGGCCTTGGTGCTGGCATCGAACAGCTTCCTGGCCACCTCCTCGGGCAGGCCCGCCGGGGCGAACAGCCCGAACCAGAACGTGTAGTCAAAGCCCGGCACGCCGGACTCCTTCATGCCAGGCAGCTCGGGAAACAGCGGGGAGCGCTCGGCCGTGCTCACGGCCAGCATGCGCAGCTTGCCCGCCTGGGCCAGCGGCAGCACCGAGGGCGGTGTGCCGAAGGTCAGGTCCACATCGCCGGCGGCCACGGCCTGTATCGATGGCGCACCGCCCTTGAACGGCACATGCAGCATGCGCAGCCCGCCGCTGGCGCCCGCGAACGACAGCGTGGCCAGGTGCGTGATCACGCCTGCGCCCGAGGAGGAATAGCTGAGCTTGTCGGGCTGGCTGCGTGCCAGCGCCACCAGATCGCCCACGCCCTGGCCCGGAAAATCCTTGCGCACGGCCAGCAGCATGGGGGCCGAACTCCAGCGCGTGATGCCCGTGAAGTTGCGCGCGCCGTCATAGCGCGCGCTCTTGTAGAGCAGCTGGTCCGAGCCATAGATATTGGCGCTGCCCAGCAGCAGCGTGTAGCCGTCGGGCGCTGCACGCGCCACATGCTCGGAGGCCAGCGTGGTGCCGGCTCCCGGGCGGTTGTCCACCAGCAGGGGCTGGCCCAGGATCTTGCCGACCTTGTCGGCCACGATGCGCGCCACCGCGTCGGCACCGCCGCCGGGCGGAAATCCCACGACCAGCGTGACGGGCCGCGCGGGATAGGACTGGGCCATCGTGCCACCGGCCAATCCGGCCAGCAGCAACGACAGTGCAAAACGCTTGAACATGGCTTGTCTCCTGTTTATTGATACCCCCTGAGTCGCTGCGCGCCTTCCCCCAAAGGGGGACGACACCCTCGGTGCGGGAGCGGCCCTTGCTCGGTGTCCCCGAGTTGGGCCGCGCCGGTTCCGTGGGCTGTGGGCGGTAGGCAGCACCACGGGCAATCTGCGTGTATGCGGGAGGATGCGGTTCAGCGCCCCTTGAACTCCGGGCTGCGTTTCTCGCGCCAGGCCCGGCCGCCTTCCTGCAGGTCTTCGGAGGCGATGCTGCGCTGCACCTCGCGCGTGATCTCGGCCACGTCATGGCGGCCACGCGCGATCAGGTTCAGGTGCTTTTTCATGCCGAACAGGGGGATGGGCGCCATGGCGGCCAGCGTGCCGGTGAGCTGCTCCACGGCCGCGGCGAAGGCGGCGGGATCGGCCAGATGGGTGAGGAATCCGCAGGCCTTCATCTCCGGGGCCTGGATGCGCTCGCAGGTCAGGAACAGCCGCTTGGCCGTGTCCAGGCCCAGGCGCGAGACATAGCGCTCCAGCCCGCCCGCGTAGAAATGCAGGCCCAGGCGCGCGGCCGGCATGAACATCTCGGCCGCCGTGCTGCCCACGCGAAAGTCGCAGGCCAGGGCCATGTCGGTGGCACCGCCGTAGACGCCGCCGTGGATGGCGGCCACGGTCACGGCGCGGCATTGCTCGATGGCATCCACCATCTCGCCGAAGCTGCTGCCCTCGGTCTGGCTTCCTTGGATCTCTGATATATCATAACCACTGCAAAAGTACTTGCCTTCGCTGCGCAGCACCACCACGCGCACATCGTCGCGGTGGTTGATATGCTCCATGTGCGCGACCAGCGCACCCAGGTCTTCCGGGGCCAGCTTGTTGGCCGCTTCGGGACGCTGCAGCGTGATGGTGGCCAGGTGATCCTGGATGTCGAGTCTGGGTGTCATATGTATCAGTCAGTCAATCAGATATATTTGAATTAGAAAATGCTTCCAGCCAAGCAGCCATTGGAGAAAACCCCGGCAACGTCCAGCCTGCAGGAGCGTATACGGCAATCGCTGGAAGACGAGCTGCGCTCGGGCGCCATGCGGCCCGGCGACGCCATCGACGAGCCGGCCCTGTGCGAACGCTTCGGCGCCTCGCGCACCCCCGTGCGCGAGGCGCTGCTGCTGCTGGTGGCCAAGGGGCTGGTGGAGATCGTTCCGCGCTCGGGCATCTATGTGCGGCGGCTGGATGCACGCGAGCTGGTGGCCATGATGGAAGGCCTGGCCGAGCTGGAAGGCGTGCTGGCCAGGCTGGCTGCCACGCGCATCCATGCGCAGCTGCGCGAGCGGCTGCAGGCGGCGCTGGCACACACCGCCGCCTGCGCCCAGGCGCAGGATGCCGAAGGCTATGTGCAGGCCAACATGCAGCTGCACGAACTGATATACGAGGCCAGCGGCAACGACTTCATCGTGGAGCAGACGCGGCTGCTGCGGCTGCGCATCACGCCCTACCGGGGCCGCATGTTCGAGAAGCCCGGCCGGCTTGCGCGCTCGCAGCAGGAACACGCCACCGTGGTGGCCGCCATCTGCGCAGGCCAGGCGGAGGTGGCCGCCGAGGCCATGCGCCAGCACATCTGCGCAGGCGGCAGCGCCTTCACCGACATGGTGCTGGGCGCGCCCGCGCAGGCGGGCTACGAGCGCCCGCGCAAGTCAAGGTAGCCCGAAGAGGGTTCAGGGCCGCACTTCGAAGGCCAGGAACTGCGTGACCTGGTTGTCCGCGAAGTTGTTGTCGGCCACCAGCACCAGGGTGCGGTTGCCGTTGGCCAGGCGCGGACCCCAGGAGATGCCTTCGATGTTGTCGAGCTTGATGCCCTGGTAGGTCACGGGCATTTCCAGCAGCAGCTCGCGCTTCATGGGCTTGTAGCTGGCGCCCACCAGGCTCTTGAAGCTGCGCACGTCGGTGGTGTCGGGCTCGATGGTGGCGCGCGTCAGGCGGATGGTGTTGCCCACGCCATCGGCAAAGGCGCGCTCGATGGCAATGAACTCGTGGTTGGAGACCGCCAGCAGCTCGGGCAGGCCGTTGTCCGGCGGAAAGCTGCCGCTGGCGGCCTTGTCCAGGGGAATCTTCGGCAGTTGGTAGGCGTACTGCGCGCCCGACTTGCCCGTGGCCGGATCGAGCTTGAGGACGCGGATGACGCTGCCCGCAGCCAGCGTGGTGAGGGGGCCGTCTTCCACCAGCGCATCCTCGTTGGCCGTGAACACGCTGCCGTCGGGCGTGACGGCCAGGGCCTCGAACAGCTTGTTGTTGCGCCCGCCGCTGGTGGTGTTGTCCACGTAGTTGAAGGCCGCAGGCGTCTCGAAGTCGCGCACGAAGCTGCCGTCGACCTTGATCTCGCGCACAAAGGGCTGGAACAGGCTGGCGGGGTCGGTGCTGAAGTTGCCCTCGCTGGACACGTAGAGGTTGCCGTTGGGCGCCACGCGGATGCCTTCGGGGTCCACGGTGCGGCGCGTGCTGGGCAGCGGCTGGCCGTCGCGGCCCTTGAGCGTGACCATCTTGCGGATGGTCACGGCCTGGATGGCCTTGTCATCGAACTGAATGCCCAGGTTGTAGAAGCGCGGCGTGCCACGCTCGCCGCCGCGCTCATCGGAGATGGCCCAGTAGCTGCCATCGGGCGCGCGGTCCAGGCCGGAGATGCCGCCGAACTCCACGCCGTCGAAAAGTGTCTTGGTCTTGATGCTGTAGTCGCCGATCAGCCGCAGCGAGCCGATGGTCTCGGGGCCGTCGTCGCTGCCGCCGCAGCCTGCCAGGCCCGTGGCCGTGCCGAAAGCCAGGACCAGCGCGAGCAGCACGGATGCGGGCGAGCGGACCTTGTCTGCCTTGTTCATATTCCCTCCCAGGATGGATCTCAGAAGGGATGGACCGTAGCCAAGGCCCGTGACAGGGTGGTGACATGCACGCGCATGCCGCCGCCCTGCCCCTGCCCTGACCGGCCCCTCGTCCGCTACTCCAGCTTGGCGCCCGAGGCCTTGACCACCTGCGCCCAGCGCGCGATCTCGCCATGCACCATGGCCGCGAACTGCTGCTGGTTCATGCCCCCGTAGTCGGCGCCGTTGCGCGCCCAGATGGACTTGATCTCTTCGGCCGAGCCTATGCGCTGCACCTGGTCGATGACCTGGGCCTGCACGGCCTGCGGCGTGCCCTTGGGCGCCCACAGGCCGTACCAGGTCGTGACCGTGTAGTCGGGCAGGCCGGACTCGGCCGCGCAGGGCACGTCGGGAAAGGCGGGGTTGCGCTTGTCGCCAGAGACCATCAGCGCGCGGATGCGTCCGCTCTTGATGTGCTGGGCCGACGAGCCCAGGCCGTCGAACATCATGTCCACATTGCCGGCGATCAGGTCCTGCAGCGCCGGGCCTGCGCCCCGATAGGGAATGTGGGTGATGAAGGTATTGGTCTGCAGCTTGAACAGCTCGCCGGCCAAATGGTGCGAGGTGCCCGCGCCCGCCGAGGCGTAGTTGAGCTTGCCCGGCCGCTTGCGCAGGTCGGACAGCAGCTCCTGCACGGTCTTGTGCGGCACGTTGCGCGGGTTGACCACCAGCACCTGGGGCACGCTGGCCAGCAGGGCCAGTGGGATGAAGTCGCGCTCCAGGTCATAGTCCAGGCGCGGGTACATGGACGGCGCAATCACATGGTGGGTGCCGCCCATGAAGAAGTTGTAGCCGTCCGGCGCCAGCTTGGCTGCGTAGCTGGCGCCCAGGGTGCCGCCTGCGCCGCCGCGGTTGTCGATCACCAGGGTCTTGCCCGCGCTCTTGGCGAACTGGGCCGAGAACGGCCGGGCAAAGGCATCGGTGCCCCCGCCGGCCGGAAACGGCACGACCAGGTTCACGGGTTTGGACGGCCAGTCCGCCGCCGCGCGGGCTGCCATGGGCAGGGCCAGCGCGGCCATCGAGGCCCCGGCTGCGCGCAACACCGCGCGCCGCCCCGTGGGGTGGGAAGCTTGCATGACTTGTCTCCTTGTCGCCTCTTTGAGGCTGTCTTCGTTGTCAGGCGCAGCAGTCCCTGTGCAAGAAAAGGGGCACGGCCTGCGCCGCGCCCCTTTTCATTTGCACAGGGCTTCGATGTCCGAGGACACCGGTATGCGGCCCTGCGCCAGCAGGCCGCGATGCTTGTCCAGGCGCTTGAGGTCGTAGAGGTAGTTGACCATCAGCCCCAGCGACTGCTTGAGTCCCTTGGCCGACAGGTCGGCCGCCCAGTTGAGCCGCTCCACGCGCGCGCCGTTGCCCAGGTGAAAACGCGCCACCGGGTCCAGCGGCCGGCCCTTGGCCGTCTCGCGCCCCAGATAGTGTGCAGCGCAGAACAGCAGTGCGCGGCGCACGGGTGCGTCGGGCTTGAGATCCTGCGGCGCGTCCAGCGCCGCCAGCAGGTGCTCGGCGCCCATGCCGCCGGCCTTGAGCTCGAAGGCCTTGCGCTGGCGCTCGTCCATCTTCTCCAGGATGGCATCGCCGTGCTTGGCGATCCAGGCACGCAGGCCCGGAATGGGAGACAGCGTGGCGAAATGGCGCAGCCGGGGGAACTCGCCCGTCAGCGTCTCCACCACATGCTTGATCAGCGAGTCGCCGAAGCTCACGCCGCGCAGGCCGGCCTGGGTGTTGCTGATGGAGTAGAAGATGGCCGTGGTGGCGCGGCCCAGGTCGGCGGCCGCCGCCGTCTCGTCCAGCAGCGGGGCGATGCTGTCGGACATCCGGTCCACCAGCGCCACCTCCACGAAGATCAGCGGCACGGTGGGCATGCGCGGGTGGAAGAAGCCGTAGCAGCGCCGGTCGCTGTCCAGGCGGTTCTTGAGGTCGGCCCAGCTGCGGATGTCGTGCACGGCCTCGTACTGGATGAGCTTTTCGATCAGCGAGGCCGGCGAGTCCCAGCTCAGGCGGCGCAACTCCAGCAGGGCCACGTCGAACCAGTTGGCAAACAGATGCTCCAGCTCGGCGTCCAGCGCGGAAAAGCGCTGCTGCTCCGCCTTGGGCAGGGCCAGGAGTTCGGCGCGCAGGTCCACCAGAAAGCCCATGCCGCCCTGAGGCTGGGCAAAGCGCTGCAGCAGCCGCGTGCGCGGCGACATCAGCGCGCGGCGCAGGTCCATCTCGGCCTGGCCGCGCTCGGCATCGCTGGCCGCCGTGTCATAGCGCTTGCGCGCGGCCATCAGGGCTTCGGTATCGGGGCCGAACTGCTCGACGATCAGCGCCCAGAAATCCTTGTGCGCAGGCAGCTCGGCCTGGGCGTACCAGTCCATGAGCAGTTGCGCATGGCGGCCGCCCTCGACATCGCTCAGGCCGGCGTCGGCGGCAGCCTGCAGGTCTTCCATGAGCTTGCGCAGCTCGCGCGGGGACAGCACTTCCTGGCCACGCCGCAGGGTGGCCTGCAGGCGCTGGGCCGTGCCGCGCGGCGCGGGTCCCTTGGCTGCCTCGCCCTCGGACTTTGTTGCAGGCGCAGCCGCATCGGTGCTGCGAAAGCGGGACACATTGCGGGCAATCCAGTCAGTAGCCAGACCCATTCAGAAGTTCCTCCATGTCAAGCGGTCACGGGACTGTCATGCCGCCAATCGGCCAATGACAATCTTTTGCTGCTCACATTATGAGAGTCTGCACGGCAGACCGTGTACGCCGATGTCGCGTTCTTGTCTTCGGGCTATCCCCATGCATGCCCCTGTCCCCTCTCCCGCCAATCTTGCACAAAAAAACAAAGCGGGCACCAGGCCCGCTTCGTATCCGTGCGTACCGCCGGTCTCAGGCCGGCTTGCCCGCCTGGGCAGGATAGGCCGGGCGCCCCGCGGCCCAGAACCACATGGCGATGCCGCCGATCACCATGGGCACGCACAGCCACTGGCCCATGCTCATGCCCAGCGACAGCAGGCCCAGGAAGTCATCGGGCTCGCGGAAGTACTCGGCAATGAAGCGGAAGGCGCCGTAGCCGACGAGGAAGACCGCCGCCACCTGACCCGGCTTGTGCTCCTTGCGCGCATACAGCCACAGCAGCACGAACAGCAGCAGGCCTTCCAGCAGGAACTGGTAGACCTGCGAGGGGTGGCGCGGCAGCATGGAGCCGCTTTGCGGGAAGACCATGGCCCAGGGCAGCTCGGGGCTGGCGAAGCGGCCCCACAGTTCCCCGTTGATGAAGTTGCCGACGCGGCCGGCCGCCAGGCCCGTGGGCACGCAGGGCGCGACGAAGTCGGCCACCTCCAGCCAGGAGCGGGCCCGCGAGCGCGCGAACCAGACCATGGAGGCGATCACGCCGACCAGGCCGCCATGAAAGCTCATGCCGCCCTGCCAGACATAGAAGATCTCCAGCGGGTGGCTCAGGTAGTAGCCCGGCTTGTAGAACAGGCAGTAGCCCAGCCGGCCGCCGACGACCACGCCGAGCACGCCCAGGAAAAGAATGTCTTCCACGTCCTTGCGCGTCCAGGCGCGGTCGCCCTGCATGCGCACGAAGGGCGGGTGGCGCAGCCTGCGCGTTCCCAGCCAGAGGAAGAGGCCGAAAGCGGCCAGATAGGTCAGGCCGTACCAGTGCACGGCGAGGGGCCCGATCTGCAGGGCCACGGGATCGATCTGCGGGTACATCAGCATGGTCGGCATTGTGCCGCAGCGCCGCATGGCCGGCGCCGGCCAGGGGTTGGAAAGCGGGCGGCGCGGCGGTTCAGCCCGGCTGGCTTTCCTGGATGGCCATGAGCTTGTCCAGGGCCGCGAACAGATGGCGCTGCTCGGTGGAGGTCAGCAGTTGCTCCAGCTCGTCTTCCAGTTGCACCACCACGCCCTCGGCCCGCGCCTGCAGCGCGCTGCCTTCGGCCGTCATGTGCAGCTGCTGCAGCCGGCGGTCGCGCGGATCGGGCTGGCGCCCGATGAGCCCGCGCTGCACCAGGCGCTCGACCACCGGCACCAGGTTGGAGGGCGAGATGTCCAGCGCCTCGCCCAGCTGGCGCAGGTAGATGCCGGGATTGGAGTGGATGAGCACCAGGATGGAGAACTCGCTGGGCTTGAGGTCCAGTTCGGCCACGCGCCGCGCGAACAGCTTGTGGATGTGGATTTCCGCGCGCGTGAGGCGGTAGCCCAGGAAACGCTGCAGGCGCGACTGATCGACGGCGGGTTCGGAGGAGCTGTCCATGGACACGGATCTGGAAGAGGAGGAAGGCACACCGAGGCAAAGCCGCCCCGGCGCCTGCGGATCTTCAGGGCTGGTGCGGCGTTCCATCATAAAAGCCCCGGCTGCCCGCTCAGGCCAGAGCAGCCGGCAGCGGCGTGCGGGCGGCGGACTCGGTGCGGCGCAGCCAGTGCTCCGCATCCAGCAGCCCATGCGCGAAGAACCAGGCCGCGCTGTCCGCCTTGGAGCGGCGCAGCGCCGGATCGGCCAGCGGCTGGCTGACACGCGCCGCGCGCGCCCAGGCAAAGGCCATGCACAGCGTGCCGACCAGGCGCAGATAGTCCTCGGCGCAGCGCGCCAGCAACGGGGCGTCGCCTGCGGCGCGGGCGCACAGCGCGCCCGTCAGCGCTTCGGTGCGATCGCTCCAGCTGCGCAGCGCGCCGGCCAGGCCGGGCTCCATGCCCGCCGCCTCGCAGGCAGCGGCCTCCTCGCGCAGTGCCGCCAGCAGCGGCGCCAGCGCGGCCCCGCCGCTGGCGGCCACCTTGCGCTGCAGCAGGTCCAGCGCCTGGATCTGGTTCGTGCCCTCGTAGATCATGGCGATGCGCGCATCGCGCAGCGTCTGCTCGATGCGGTACTCGTGCACGTAGCCGTAGCCGCCGAAGACCTGCAGCGCCTCGCTGGCCAGCGCAAAGCCCCTCTCGGTGAAGAAGGACTTGACCACGGGCGTGAGCAGCGAGGCCAGCGCATGGGCCTGGGCGCGCTCCGCGGCATCCGGCGCCTGTTCGGCCAGGTCCAGCTGGTGGGCCACCCAGCCTGCAATGGCGCGCATGCCTTCGGTCCACACACGCAGGTCGGCCAGCATGCGCTGCACGGCCGGCTGCAGGGCAATGGGGTCGGCGGGGCCCTGCGCATCGGCGGGCCGGGGCTGGGCGCGCATCTGGCGGCGCTCGGCCGCATAGGCGCGCGCCAGTTGCCAGGCCATCTCGGCATGGCCCAGGCCCTGCAGGCCCACGTGCAGGCGGGCGGAATTCATCATCATGAACATGGCGGCCAGGCCCTGGTGGGGCTGGCCCACCAGCCATGCCTGGGCGCCCTCGAAGCGCATGGCGCAGGTGGCGCTGCCCTTGATGCCCATCTTCTTTTCAATGCCGTCGCAGTGGATGGCGTTGGGCAGGAACCCGCCCTCGTCCTGGGGAATGCCGCGCGGCGCCAGGAACAGCGACAGGCCCCGCGTGCCCGCCGGCGCATCGGGCAGGCGCGCCAGCACCAGGTGCACGATGTTCTCGCTCATGTCCTGGTCGCCGCCCGAGATGAAGATCTTGCTGCCGTCCAGGCGGTAGCTGCCATCGCCCCGGGGCCGGGCCTGGCTGCGCAGCAGGCCCAGGTCGGAGCCGGCCTGGGGCTCGGTCAGGCACATGGTGGCCAGCCAGCGCCCGCTGACGATGTGCGGCAGATAGGTGGCGCGCAGGTGCGCGTCGCCATGGGCGTGCAGGCAGGCATAGGCGCCTTGCAGGATGCCCGGGTACATGGTCCAGCCATGGTTGGCCGAGGCCAGCATTTCGTGCAGCGCGGCATCCAGCAGCTGGGGCAGGCCCTGGCCACCGGCCTCGGGCGCGCAGGCCAGGGCCGGCCAGCCGGCTTCCACGAAGGCCGCATAGGCCTCGGGAAAGCCGTCGGGCGTGCGCACCCTGCCCTCTTCCAGTCGGCAGCCCTGCAGGTCGGCCGGGCCGTTGAGCGGCGCCAGCACGTCGGCGCAAAAGCGCCCGGCCGCCTCGACCACCATGTCGGCCGTCTCCTGGTCCAGGGCTTCATGGGCCGGCATGCGGCGCCAGTCGGCCTCTGCACCCAGCCAGTGCTGCTGCACGAAGCGGATGTCCTGCAGCGGCGGCTGGTAATGCGAGCAAATTGATGCCTGCGCGCTCATGCCCGGCCCTCCATGGCCGCGACCAGGCGGCGGTAGGGGCCGATGGCGCTGGCCAGGCACAGCACGGACAGCAGCGCGGCCAGGGCGGACACCAGGCCCAGCGACAGGCCCACGAGCTTTTCGTCATGGAAGACGAAGTCCGTGAAGAAGGCCACGAGGAAGGGGCCGAGCCCCAGGCCGATCAGGTTGATCAGCAGCAGGTAGATGGAAGTCACCTGGCCGCGCAGCTGGTTGGGCGTGACCGCCTGCAGGATGGGCGGTGCCAGCGCCACCGGCATGCCCAGGAAAAAGGTGGTGACCGCCACGGCCACCAGGGCCACCGTGGGCGAAGGCGCAAAGGCCAGCACCAGGCCGGTGATGATGAGCACGCCTGTGGCCACCAGCGAGATGACGATCGACCCCACCTGCTTGCCGCGCGCCGTGAGGTAGTCGGCCAGGAAGCCGCTGAGCAGCATGCCGCCAATGCCGAAGGTCAGGATGATGACGCCGTAGGCGGGACCGATCTCGCCGGGCGTCCAGCCCCACTGGCGGATGAAGGTGGCCGGCAGCCAGGCCGTGACGCCGAAGGTGATCATGGCCGTGATGCCAGGCGCCAGCAGCAGCGGCAGGAAGGCGCGCTTGTTGCGGAACACATGGGACAGATCGGGCGCGGGGCCTGCGGCAGCGGCGGCCCTGGCGGACGCGCCTGCCGCCTGCAGGCCGCGGCGCACCGGCTCGCGCACGGTGTACATCAGCGCCACCAGCGGAATGCCGGGCAGGGCCACGAAGATGAAGGCCGCCTGCCAGGGCTTGAAGCTGCCCAGCAGCGGGAACACCACCTCGCCGGCCTGGCTGGTGGCCTGGATGACCAGGCCGCCCACGATGAAGGCCGTGGCCGAGCCGATGTACACGCCCGAGGTGTAGATGCTCATGGCGCGCGCGCGGCGCTCGGGCGGGAAGTAGTCGGCCAGCATGGAATAGGCAGCCGGCGACAGCGCCGCCTCGCCCACGCCCACGAACATGCGCGCCACGAACAGCGAGACAAAGCCCGTGACATAGCCACCGGCCGCCGTGGCCACCACCCAGATCGCCATGCCGATGACGATGAGGTTGCGGCGGTTCCAGCGGTCGGCCAGGCGCCCCAGGAAGATGCCGACGAAGGTGTAGAAGATGGCGAAGGCAAAGCCGTGGACGATGCTGAACACCCAGTCCGACAGCTGCAGATCCTTCTTGATGGGCTGCACCAGCAGGCCCAGGATCTGCCGGTCCACGAAGGACAGGGTGTAGGCCAGCAGCAGGATGATGGTGACGTAGTAGGCATAGCCGAGTCCGTTCGACTCGGCCGGCGCGGGCGTGGACACGCGGCCCGGCGGGTAAGGCAGGCTCATGGAGACCTCCTGTGGAGGAAGGGAAAGCGAAAAAAAGAAAGCGGGAAAGCGAGACAGGGCTGCGCATGAAAAGGGCCGGCGCACCGCGCCAGCCCTTGCGCGATCATCAGCCCGCGCTGTGCTCGACCAGCATCAGCGCATCAAGCGCGACCACGCCCTGCCCTTCGGGCAGCACGATGACCGGGTTCAGGTCGATCTCGCGGATGGCCGGCGTGCCGCGCAGCACCTGGCCCAGGCGCACGATGAGTTCGGCCAGCGCCTGGCGGTCCAGCGCCGGGGCGCCACGGTAGCCGTGCAGCAGCGGCGCGCCCTGCAGGCGGTCCAGTTCGCGCAGCACCTCGCCGGTGGACAGGTCGGCGTCCAGCAGGCGCGCATCGCGCATGATCTCGGCCGTCACGCCGCCCAGGCCGGCCAGGATCACCGGGCCCCACTGCGGATCGTTGCGCGCGCCGATGATCATCTCCAGGCCACGTTGGCCCATGGCCTCGATCAGCACGCCGTCCAGCGCAATGGCGCTGTCATAGGCCGCCACGTTGGCATGCAGCCGCCCCCAGGCCTCGCCCATGGCCTGCGCATCGGCGATGTTCAGGATCACGCCGCCCGCATCGCTCTTGTGGCTGAGATCGGCGGACTGCGCCTTGAGCGCCACGGGCCAGCCGATCTCCGACGCAATCGCCACGGCCTGCTCGGCCGAGGTGGCCAGCCGGCCGCGCGCAAAGGGTATGCCGGCCTGTGCCAGCACGGCCTTGGATTCGTACTCGGGCACCACCGTGCGGCCTGCGGGCAGGGTCAGGGCGACGGGCTGGGCATCGGTTCGCTCGAAACTGCGCTGGCTGAAGGCGGTCAGGCGCTGCACGGCGCGCAGGGCACGCTCGGTGCTGGGAAAGTAAGGCACGCCCAGCGCACGCATCTCGGCGATGAACTCGGCAGGCACGGCCGCGCCCTCGTCCAGGCCCGCCACGATGACGGGCTTGGCCGGCCGCAGCTCGCGCACGGCGCGCAGCACGGGCGGCATCTTGATGCCGCAGGTCACCGGATCGCCCTGGATCAGGCCGACCAGGACGGTGGAAAAGCGCGCATCGCCAAACAACGCGTCCAGCGTGCGGAAATACAGATCCGGCTCCACCAGGCCCTGGGCCGTGAGGTCCAGCGGGTTGCTCACGCCCACGAACTCGGGCAGCGCCGCACGCAGCGCGGGCGAGTCGTCGTCGCCGATGGCGGGCAGGGCCAAGCCCAGCTCCTCGGCCCAGTCCAGCGTCAGCGCCTTGAAGGCGCCGGACTCGCCCAGCACGGCAACTCCCGCTGCAGCGGCTGCACCGGCTGCAGCGGCCGCACCAGCCGATGGCAGCACGGGGCAGCGGATGGCGATCTCGGCGATGTCGCCCAGCTCCTCCAGTGTCTCGGCAAACACGGCGCCTGCGCGCTCCAGCTTGGTGCGCATCAGCGCATAGTCGCCGGCCATGGCGCCGGTGTGCGTGGCGGCCGAGGCGCGCGCCGCGCTGCTCTTGCCCGGATGCAGCAGCACCACGGACTTGCCCAGGCTGCGCGCGCGGGCCACGGCGGCCAGGATGCGCGCGGGCTGGCGGAACTGCTCGACGATCATGGCGACCACGCGCGTGGAGGGCTGCTCCAGCAGGAAGTCCACATAGTCCTCGGCATGGCTGGCGGCCTCGTTGCCCGTGGAGATGGCGTGCGACAGCGGCAGCGCGCGGCTGGCCAGCGTGGTGCACAGCACGGTCATCATGGCGCCGCTTTGCGAGACCACGCCAATGGCGGGCCGCGCGGCATCGGCCTGCTGCGCGTCGATATTCACTTCGACAAAGGTCAGCGGCACGCGCTGCAGGTAGTTGATGCAGCCCAGGCAGTTGGGGCCTTCCACCACCATGCCGGCCTCGGCGGCAATGCGTGCGATCTCTCGCTGCTCGGCCATGCCGCGCTCGCCCGCCTCGGCAAAGCCTGCCGAGAAGATCACCGCCGCGCCCACGCGGCGCGCCGCCAGTGCGCGCACCGTGTCCAGCACAAAGGGCTGGGGGATGGCCAGCACGGCCACATCCACGCCTTCGGGCAGCTGATCGACCGAGGCCAGGCAGGCCCGCCCGGCGATCTCGCTGCGCTTGGGATTGATCAGGTGGATGTCGCCGGCGAAGCCGTTGCGCTCCAGATTGCCCAGCACCGATGCGCCCAGCGCACCCGGCGTGGCCGAGGCGCCGACGATGGCGATGGAACGCGGCCTCAGCAGCCTGCCGATGTCGGGCCGCAGGGCGGCCGCCATCTCTGTCGTTGTCATTCTTGTCTCCAATGGGTTGGCGGCAGGCGCCCTAGCAGCGAGGGCGCGGCCACTCAGGATGTGCGGGTCTTCAGGACTTTTGCTTCGAGAGGTCGTAGGTGCCCAGGCCGGGCTTGTAGGTCTTGTCGTCGAGGAACTGGCGCATGCCTTCCTTGCGGCCTTCGTTGTCGTAGCTGTTGGCGGCTTCCTGGGCACGCACCAGGTAGTCCTCGGCGTTGTCGTAGCTCATGTCGCGCACGCGGCGGATGGCGTCCTTGGTGGCCTTCAGGGCGCTGGGATTCTTCTGCAGCAGGGCCTCGGCCACTTCGGTGACGCGGGCCTGCAGGCGATCGGCCGGCAGCGACTCGTTGACCAGGCCCCACTCGGCGGCCGTGCGGCCGTCGATGTTCTCGCCCAGCATGGCGTGGTACATGGCACGGCGGAAGGACAGCAGCTCCACCGCCACCTTGGAGGCGCCGCCACCGGGCAGGATGCCCCAGTTGATTTCGGACAGGCCGAACTTGGCGTCATCCGAGGCAAAGGCCAGGTCGCAGGCGAACAGGGGGCCGTAGCCGCCGCCGAAGCACCAGCCGTTGACCATGGCAATGCTCGGCTTCTGGAACCAGCGCAGGCGGCGCCACCAGCCATAGCTCTCGCGCTGGGCCTTGCGGGTGCCGGCCAGGCCGGTGGCCTCGGTCTCGCGGAAGTACTCCTTCAGGTCCATGCCGGCCGTCCAGGCCGTGCCTTCGCCTGCAAGCACGACCACGCCCACGTCGTCACGGAACTCCAGGTCGTCGAGCACACGCATCATCTGGCGGTTGAGCTGGGGGCTCATGGCGTTGCGCTTTTCGGGACGGTTGAATTTCACCCAGGCCACGCGGCCTGTGACGGTGCAGGACACGGTCTGTTCTTCGGTACGTTCGGTGCTCATTGCGCTTCCTTGTGCAAAGGGGAAATGGGGTTTTGGACACCGATGCTTCGGCTCCATAATCGTTATGATAAATAACTATTATTGAAGCCCGCAATACAGCGTTTACCCTAGCCCCCTCCCCCCCGCCAGCCTGCCGCGATGCGAATGCTTCTGCGTCGCGCATGCATGCAATGCGCCGTCCCCGGGGAATTGCAGCGCGCGCTTTGGCCCAAGGGCCGGTTCACGCGATACTTGCGGCGTTCACACAGTCAGGAGAAGAAGAACATGCAAGGCCAACCAGAAGTCATCGAATGCCTCATAGAGTTGCTGCGCGGCGAGCTTGCCGCGCGCGACCAGTACTTCATCCACTCGCGCCAGTACGAAGACCAGGGCCTGCTGCGCCTGTTCGAGCGCATCGGCCATGAGATGGAAGAGGAAACCCAGCACGCCGACGCCATCCTGCGCCGCATCCTGTTCCTGGGCGGCCGCCCCGACATGCGCCCGCACGAGTTCACGCCCGGCGAGACCGTCGAAGAGATGCTGCGCAAGGATCTGGCCACCGAATACCGTGTGCGTGACAGCCTGCGCTCGGCCATGGCCCTGTGCGAGCGCCACAGCGACTTCAACAGCCGCGACCTGCTGCTGGCCCAGCTGCGCGATACCGAGGAAGACCACGCCTACTGGCTGGAGAAGCAACTGGGCCTGATTGAAAAAATAGGCCTGCCCAACTACCTGCAAAGCAAGATGGGCGAGCCGGCCTGAATGAAGCTCCCCCTGAGGCGCTTCGCGCCTTCCCCCTCTCTCGCTTCGCGGGAGGGGGACGACAGCCTCGCGGCGGGGCGGCCCTTGCTCGCTGTCCCTTGTTTTGGCCGCGCCAGTTTTTCAGGCACTTCCCATAAATGAGAGTGGGCTGTTTGCTCCACGATGAAAACCCGAACCGGCAGCCACGATGAAACGGCAAGCCGGTCGCCCCACGATGAAACAAGAGCCCTCAAGGGCCTGAGAGAAGAGAAAAGAAAAAGGGATGGAAAGCCGCAAGGCCTTCCATCCCTTTTCATTTTCATCGGGTGCGCACCGCCGGGCGGCGGTGCTGCGCGGTGTCAGTCGTCCAGCAGGGACAGGTCGCGCACGGCGCCCTTGTCGGCCGACATCACCAGCTTGGCATAGGCCTTGAGCGCGGCCGAGACCTTGCGCGGGCGCGGCTCGGCGGGCTTCCAGCCCTTGGCATCCTGCTCGGCACGGCGGCGGGCCAGTTCCTCGTCGGAGACCAGCACGTTGATGCTGCGGTTGGGAATGTCGATGCGGATGCGGTCGCCGTTCTTCACCAGGCCGATGGCGCCGCCAGCGGCAGCTTCCGGCGAGCAGTGACCGATGGACAGGCCCGAGGTGCCGCCCGAGAAGCGTCCGTCGGTCAGCAGTGCGCACTCCTTGCCCAGGCCCTTGGACTTGATGTAGCTGGTCGGGTAGAGCATTTCCTGCATGCCGGGGCCGCCCTTGGGACCTTCATAGCGCACGACGACGATGTCGCCGGCCTTGACCTTGTCGTCCAGGATGTTCTGCACGGCCTCGTCCTGCGACTCGGTCACGTGGGCCGTGCCTTCGAACACATGGATGCTTTCGTCCACGCCGGCCGACTTGACCACGCAGCCGTCCAGGGCGATGTTGCCCGTCAGCACGGCCAGGCCGCCTTCCTTGGAGAAAGCGTGCTCGTAGGAGCGGATGCAGCCTTCTGCACGGTCCAGGTCCAGGCTGGGCCAGCGCGTGTTCTGGCTGAAGGCCACCTGGGTGGGAATGCCGGCCGGGCCTGCCAGGTAGAAGTGCCTGACGGCCTCGTCCTGGGTGGTGGTGATGTCCCACTGCGCCAGGCCTTCGCCCAGGGTCTTGGCGTGCACGGTGGGCACGTCGGTGTGCAGCTTGCCGGCGCGGGCCAGCTCGCCGAGGATGGCGAAGATGCCGCCGGCACGGTGCACATCCTCGATGTGGTATTTCTGCGTGTTGGGCGCCACCTTGCACAGCTGGGGCACGGAGCGCGAGAGGCGGTCGATGTCGGCCATGGTGAAGTCGATCTCGGCTTCACGGGCAATGGCCAGCAGGTGCAGGATGGTGTTGGTGGAGCCGCCCATGGCGATGTCCAGCGTCATCGCGTTCTCGAAGGCCTTGAAGCCCACGGAGCGCGGCAGCACGGAGGCGTCTTCCTGCTCGTAGTACTCGCGGGCCAGTTCGACGATGCGGCGGCCGGCGCGCTTGAACAGTTCCTCGCGGTCGGCATGCGTGGCCAGCACCGTGCCGTTGCCGGGCAGGGACAGGCCCAGCGCCTCGGTCAGGCAGTTCATGGAGTTGGCGGTGAACATGCCCGAGCAGGAACCGCAGGTGGGGCAGGCCGAGCGCTCGACCTGGGCGACCTGCTCATCGGTGTAGTTGGAGTCGGCCGCGATCACCATGGCATCGACCAGGTCCAGCTTCTTGAACTCCAGCTTGTGCGTGTTGGGATTGGCCAGCTTGGTCTTGCCCGCTTCCATGGGGCCGCCGGAGACGAAGATCACCGGAATGTTCAGCCGCATGGCGGCCATCAGCATGCCGGGGGTGATCTTGTCGCAGTTGGAGATGCACACCAGCGCGTCGGCGCAGTGGGCGTTGACCATGTACTCCACCGAGTCCGCGATGATGTCGCGGCTGGGCAGCGAATACAGCATGCCGTCGTGGCCCATGGCGATGCCGTCGTCCACGGCAATGGTGTTGAATTCCTTGGCCACGCCGCCTGCGGCCTCGATCTCGCGCGCCACCAGCTGGCCCAGGTCCTTGAGGTGGACGTGGCCCGGAACGAACTGCGTGAAGGAGTTGGCGATGGCGATGATGGGCTTGTCGAAGTCGCCATCCTTCATGCCGGTGGCACGCCACAGGGCGCGCGCACCGGCCATGTTGCGGCCGCCGGTGGAAGTCTTGGAACGGTATGCGGGCATGGGGAATCCAGTTGTCTGTCGTCTCGGTCCATCCCTGGTCCTGTGGGGAAGGCCAGGGTCTGGGCGAAGATTATGGCGCAGCGCCCGCCGCACCGCTGGGGCACAGGAATGCCTCGGCCGGCATGGGCCGCCCCTTTGCAGACCCCAGGCATCGCCTGCCGCGAAGCCTGCGCCGCCGTTCAAGGCTCCTCAGCGGCGCGAACGCGAGCGCGTGCCCGTGCCCATGGCTTCCTTGTTCTTTTCGATGCGCTTCAAGCGCCGCTGCTCGATCTTGTCGGCCGCGCGCCGCTTGGTGTAGCCAGAGGTGTCGGCCCAGGCCCACCAGGCTGCCGTCACGCCATAGGCGCCCAGGATGACGTACCAGGACCAGGAGGCCACAGGCTCGATATCGGCCAACTTCAGCAGGGTGAGCAGGACCGCGATTCCCAACAGATACATAACTTCTCCTTCACCAGACGGTGCTTCACACGAGGTAACGCATCAGGCATGCGCGCCCACTACAATGTTTCGCATAATTATTCCCGACAACCCCCAGGAACTCATGATGAAGCAGACATTGATCGCATTGGCCTTGACCGTCGTCACCGTGGCTCCCGCCATGGCCGACCAGGCTCTTGCCGCCTCCAAGAACTGCATGGCCTGCCACGCCGTGGACAAGAAGCTGGTGGGCCCGTCCTATAAGGATGTGGCCTCCAAGTACGCAGGCCAGAAGGACGCGGTGGACAAGCTGGCTGCCAAGATCATGAAGGGCGGCAGCGGCGTCTGGGGTCCGGTTCCCATGCCCGCCAACCCCCAGGTCAACGATGCCGACGCCAAGAAGCTGGCCGCCTGGGTGCTGTCGCTGAAGTAAGTTCCGCCGGCCTCCCGCCTCGGGGCCCGCAACGAAAAAAACCGCGCAACGCAAGTCGCGCGGTTTTTTTCATGGTCCTCCCGTGAATCCGGGCGGGGGCCGCCTACCTGTAGTCCGGTGCGCCTGCGCCGGGCTGCTGGTACAGGCGAACCTGCTGCTCCAGCTGCCCCACATAGGCGGCCGTGCTGTTGTCCGACTCCTGGGCACGCTGCACCAGGTGCGCCTCCAGCCCGTCCAGCCGCGCCATCAGCACTTCCTTGTCACGCGCATGCAGGTCCTCCAGCACGGTGCGCAGCTCGGTGAAACGCGAAGCCTCGGCCTTGTCGGCCAGGTCACGCTGGGCCTGCATTTCCTTGGCGTGGCGGCGCGCCTCCATCAGTACCGAGCCCTGCAGCCACAGCACATAGGCGACGAAGAACACGCCCAGCAGGCAGGTCAGCGCCAGCATCAGCACGCCCAGCGGCGCCTGGACTTCGGTCACGCCCAGCGACACGACGGAAGGCGCGGCCAGCGTGTTCCAGTTGAATGCCGCCAGCAGCGCAATCAGGGCCACGGTGATCAGCAGCGACAGGGTTCTCAGATTCATGGTGCAACGCCTCCCTCGGCAGTGGTGAAAACAACAGCTTCGGTTGTACTGCAGCCATCATGCCTGAGCTGTCGGCCCACACAAAATAGGACTGCAAGACAGCGCGCCGCCCGCAGTCCAGCCAAGAAAAAACCGGAGCCTGTGCTCCGGTTCTTCATGGCGGGCGTGTCCGCCCTCAGTTCGTCTCGGCCAACTGGTCGAGGATGGCCGGGTTCTCCAGCGTGCTCGTGTCCTGGGTGATGGCCTCGCCCTTGGCAATCGAGCGCAGCAGGCGGCGCATGATCTTGCCGCTGCGCGTCTTGGGCAGGTTGTCGCCAAAGCGGATGTCCTTGGGCTTGGCGATGGGGCCGATTTCCTTGGCCACCCAGTCGCGCAGCTCCTTGGCGATCTGCTTGGCCTCCTCGCCCGTGGGACGCGAGCGCTTGAGCACCACGAAGGCGCAGATGGCCTCGCCTGTCAGGTCATCGGGGCGGCCCACCACGGCGGCCTCGGCCACCAGGTCGGTCTTGGACACCAGGGCCGACTCGATCTCCATCGTGCCCATGCGGTGGCCCGAGACATTGAGCACATCGTCGATGCGGCCCGTGATGCGGAAGTAGCCACGGTCCTCGCTGCGCACGGCGCCGTCGCCGGCCAGGTAGGTCTGCCCGCCCAGCTCGGCCGGGAAGTAGCTCTTCTTGAAGCGCTCGGGGTCGCCCCAGATGGTGCGGATCATGCTGGGCCAGGGCTTGGTGACCACCAGCAGGCCGCCTGCGCCGTTGGGCAGTTCATGGCCGGTCTCGTCGACGATGGCGGCCATGATGCCCGGCAGCGGCAGCGTGCACGAGCCCGGCACCAGCGGCGTGGCGCCCGGCATGGGAGCGATCACGTGGCCGCCGTTTTCGGTCTGCCAGAAAGTGTCCACGATGGGGCAGCGCTCGCCGCCCACATTGCGGTGGTACCACATCCAGGCCTCGGGATTGATGGGCTCTCCCACGCTGCCCAGCAGGCGCAGGCTGGACAGGTCCGAGTTCTTCGGATGCACGGCGGCATCGCCGTCGGCGGCCTTGATCAGCGAGCGGATGGCCGTGGGCGCCGTGTAGAAGATGGTGCAGCCGTGGCGCTCGATCATCTGCCAGAAGCGGCCCGCGTTGGGGAAGGTGGGCACGCCCTCGAACACGATCTGCGTGGCGCCAGCGGCCAGCGGGCCGTAGGCCACGTAGGTGTGGCCCGTGATCCAGCCGATGTCGGCCGTGCACCAGAATACGTCGCTGGACTTGAGGTCGAAGGTCCACTCCATGGTCTGCTTGGCCCACAGCACATAGCCGCCCGTGCAGTGCTGCACGCCCTTGGGCTTGCCCGTGGAGCCGCTGGTGTAGAGGATGAACAGCGGGTGCTCGGAATCCACGGCCACGGGCGCGCACTCGGTGCTCTGGCCGGCCAGGATCTCGCCGAAGGTCTTGTCGCGGCCTGCCGTCATGGCACAGGCCGTGGCCGTGCGCTCGTAGACGAAGACATGGCGCACGGCCTCGCAGCCGCCCAGCGCCAGCGCATCGTCCACGATGGCCTTGAGCGGCAGCTCCTTGCCGCCGCGCATCTGGTAGTTGGCGGTGATCACGGCCACGGCGCCCACGTCCACGATGCGCTCCTGCACCGCCTTGGCCGAGAAGCCGCCGAACACCACGCTGTGCGTGGCGCCGATGCGCGCGCAGGCCTGCATGGCGATCACGCCCTCGATGGTCATGGGCATGTAGATCAGGACGCGGTCGCCCTTTTGCACGCCCTGGGCCTTGAGCGCGTTGGCGAACTGCGAGACGCGCTCCAGCAGTTCGCGGTAGCTGACCTTGGTGACCTCGCCGCCATCGGCCTCGAAGATGATGGCCGTCTTGTGCTCGACGTCCGTGCCCATGTGCTTGTCCAGGCAGTTGGCGCTGGCGTTGAGTTCGCCGTCGGCGAACCAGCGGAAGAACGGGGGATTGCTGTCGTCCAGCACCTGGGTGAAGGGCTTGGACCAGACCACGTTCTCGCGCGCCAGGCGGGCCCAGAAGCCCTGGTAATCGTTCTCTGCCTCGGCGCACAGCGCCTTGTACTGCTCCATTCCGGAGATGCGGGCCTTGGCGGCAAAGTCTGCCGGCGGCGGGAAGACCCGGTTCTCCACCAGTACCGATTCAATGGGGGATGCTGTTGCGGTGCTCATGCTTGCTTGTCTCCTGGGCTGGCCAAATAAAAATTGTGGTGTGACTGTCGGGGGCCGGTCTTACATGCCACTGACTGAAACCCCCTTGGGCGCGTCTACCTGGGGATTCCCCGCAGTTCCCGGCTGTCACTGGCAATGGCCTGTTTCGCCGCTAAAATCGCGCGCCCGTTTTCCACGGCCATTGTCCCCTCCCATCCACGCTCCCACACCAGACAAGCGCGACCGACCACCATGGCCCGCCAGCAAAACTCCAATCGAGCCCCCGGCTCCCCCCTGCGTCCCCTGCCTTCCCTGATCTTCGCCAGCCGCTGGCTGCAGCTGCCGCTGTACCTGGGCCTGATCGCCGCCCAGGGCGTCTACGTCTGGCACTTCCTGCTCGAGTTGTGGCACCTGATCGAGGCCGCCTTCGGCAACCAGGAAGCGCTGCAGGCCCTGATCACCAGCATCGGCTACAAGCACGATGCACCCATCGGCGCGCTCAACGAGACCATCATCATGCTGGTGGTCCTGGCGCTGATCGACGTGGTGATGATCTCCAACCTGCTGATCATGGTCATCGTGGGCGGCTACGAGACCTTCGTCAGCCGCCTGGGCCTGGACAGCCACCCCGACCAGCCCGAGTGGCTGGGCCACGTGAACGCCTCCATCCTCAAGGTCAAGCTGGCCCTGTCCATCATCGGCATCAGCTCCATCCACCTGCTCAAGACCTTCATCAACGCAGGCAGCTACGACGTCAAGGTGCTGATGTGGCAGACCATCATCCACGTCACCTTCCTGGCCAGCGCCCTGGCCATCGCCTACACCGACAAACTGATCAACAGCACGGCCAGCAACCACTGAGCCAGTCGGCATCCCGCACCGAAGCCCCGCAGCGCCAGCCGCTGCGGGGCTTTTTTCATGGGCGGGCGCAGGCAACGGGTCGGTCACCTGCCAGCGCCCGGCCGGCCAGCGCGCCGGGCACGCTTTTTGCCGCAGATCGGGCCTGAAGCTTTCCTCAAGCTGACGCTTGACCGATTTTATTCATCGATGACAGCATATGCCTTGCGAATCATGGTTTCAATGCTCTCATTAAGTGAGCAAATACTGGCCGGATTGCAGCCCCCAAGGGCTTGAAACAGCCCAAAACAGGCCTTCTTCGGCTCATGCGTTTTGACGCAGTAAAACCTGTTTTATATAATTTCGGCTTCTTTACAACCTGCCAAGCAGGTCATCGGCACCGTCTTCACGGCCTGCCGATACACCCCGGCGGATCGTTGTGCTCCCGGCACAGCCCCGTCAACCGGGCCGAAACTCGGTCCTGATGTTGTGGGGCATCGCGCTGGCTGATCTTCAGCCACGATGCCCGACTGAGACACCGCGCGCCTCGACGCCGGCTGCTCTCGACTTCTGGCTCTTGCGCACCGCTTCGCGTGCCATCCGAGCCGCCTCGGGTGCTTTCGCACCTGTTTGAATCCCAGCAACGGGGGACGGCAGTCCTCTGCAGCGAACGGCATCAGGGCTTCATTTTTGGCTTGCGCGCCAGCGTCTTCGCCCGTCGAGGACGCTGGACTGTGTTCCATCTCACCCAAAAGGAGAACGCCACAGTGGCCAAGCAGATCATCATCGATCATGTGTTCAAGGTGTTCGGGGACGACCCCAAGACCGCACTCGACCTCGTCCAACAGGGCCTGAGCAAACAGGAGATCCTGGAGCGCACGGGCCAGTCCATCGGCGTGTTCGACGCCAATTTCAC
The DNA here is from genome assembly GCF_000632165.1 of Delftia sp. RIT313. Taxonomy (NCBI): domain Bacteria; kingdom Pseudomonadati; phylum Pseudomonadota; class Betaproteobacteria; order Burkholderiales; family Comamonadaceae; genus Delftia; species Delftia sp. RIT313. The sequence goes on from NZ_JFYT01000002.1 coordinate 139,989, forward strand.
CATCGAGGCCGGCGAGATCTTCGTCGTCATGGGCCTGTCGGGCTCGGGCAAGTCCACCCTGGTGCGCATGCTCAACCGCCTCATCGAGCCCACGGCCGGGCGCATCGTGGTCGATGGCCAGGACATCAATGCCCTGAGCGAGCGCGATCTGCGTGCGCTGCGCCGCAAGGACATCTCCATGGTGTTCCAGTCCTTTGCGCTGATGCCGCACATGACGGTGCTGGACAACACGGCCTTCGGCCTGGAGCTGGCCGGCGCCGACAAGGCCGAGCGCCAGACACAGGCCCAGGCCGCGCTGGAGCAGGTGGGCCTGGGCGCCTGGGGCGCCAGCTACCCCGACGAGCTGTCGGGCGGCATGCAGCAGCGCGTGGGCCTGGCCCGGGCGCTGGCGTCCGATCCGTCCATCCTGCTGATGGACGAGGCCTTCTCGGCCCTGGACCCCATCATCCGCACCGAGATGCAGTCCGAGCTGCTGCGCCTGCAGCAGATCCAGCGCCGCACCATCGTCTTCATCTCGCATGACCTGGACGAGGCCATGCGCATCGGCGACCGCATCGCCATCATGAAGGACGGCCAGGTGATCCAGGTCGGCACGCCCGACGAGATCCTGCGCAGCCCCGCCGACGACTATGTGCGCAGCTTCGTGCGCGGCGTGGATGCAGCCTCGGTCTTCAAGGCCGGCGACATCGCGCGCCAGGCGCTGACCGTGGTGTCCGAGCACAGCGACCGCGGCTGCCGCGCAGCCCAGCGCCTGCTGGAAGACTCCGACCGCGACTACGCCTATGTGGTCAACGCGCGCCGCCGCTTCCTGGGCGTGGTGTCCTCGCAGTCGCTGCGCGACGCACTGCATGGCCGCCCGGGCATGCTGGGCCTGAGCCACGCCTTCCTGCCCAACGTCGAGCCGCTGTCCGCAGGCACGCCGGTGGCCGAGCTGTTCGGCCCCGTGGCCGCCGCGCCCTGCGCGCTGCCGGTGACCAGCGACGACGGCCAGTTCATGGGCGTGGTCAGCCGCACCACCATGCTGCGCTTCCTGGACCGCGACACGCCGCCCGTGCCGCCGCCGCAGGAGATCGTGCCGCCGGTCACGCTCAACCCGCATTTCCCGGCCTCCAACGCCCCCACCGTCGCGCCGACCGTGGAGCCGATTGAACAACGACAAGGAGATGCCGCATGAGCGATGCAACCAACAGCCTGAACCCGAACACCGCCGCCGCCGCCACCGATCCCTGGGCCGATGCGAGCGCAGCCCCTGCTTCCACCGATTCCTCAGCGTCTGCTGCCTCTGCAAGCGCCGATCCCTGGACAACCGCCGCCACGCCGGCGCCCGATGCCTCGGCCGATCCCTGGGGCGCCGCCAGCGGCGGTGATGCCGCAGGCGGTGACTGGCTGGGCGCCTCGGCCGGCTCGGGCGTTCCTGACGACGCCCATGCCAGCCTCTGGCACCAATTGACCACCGACGGCCTGCCCGTGCAGGGCTGGATCAACAGCGGCCTGGAATGGGTGGTCCACCATTTCCGCCCCTTCTTCCAGGCCGTGCGCACGCCCATCGACGGCACGCTGTCGGGCATCACCGATGCCATGCTGGCCCTGCCCTGGCCGCTGCTGATCCTGATCCTGACCCTGGTGGCCTGGCAGTTCGCGGGCCGCGCCATGGCCATTGGTGCCGCCGTCTCGCTGGTGGTGGTCGCCATGCTGGGCATCTGGCCCGAGGCCATGGTGACGCTGTCCCTGGTGCTGACCTCGCTGGTGTTCTGCATGGTCATCGGCCTGCCCGCGGGGATTTTGCTGGCCTCCAGCGACCGTGCGCAGCGCTGGACACGCCCGCTGCTCGACGCCATGCAGACCACGCCGGCCTTCGTCTACCTGGTGCCCGTGGTGATGCTGTTCGGCATCGGCAACGTGCCCGGCGTGATCGTGACCATCATCTTCGCGCTGCCGCCGCTGATCCGACTGACCAACCTGGGCATCCGCCAGGTGCGCCCCGACCTGATCGAGGCCAGCCGCGCCTATGGCGCATCGCCCTGGCAGTTGCTGTGGAAGGTGCAGCTGCCGCTGGCCATGCCATCCATCATGGCCGGCGTGAACCAGGCGCTGATGCTGTCGCTGTCCATGGTGGTGATCGCTTCCATGATCGCCGTGGGCGGCCTGGGCCAGATGGTGCTGCGCGGCATCGGCCGCCTGGACATGGGCCTGGCCACCGTGGGCGGACTGGGCATCGTGCTGCTGGCCATCGTGCTGGACCGCATCACCCAGGCCATGGGGCAGACGACCCGTGGCGGTGCGCGCTGGTGGCACAGCGGCCCCGCCGGCTGCATCGCCCGCCTGCTGGGCGCCGGCAACAAGCCGGTCCATCGCGGCAGCACCAGCTGAATGCCTTCACTGCGGCGCGGATGGGCCCACTGCCGCGCCGCCTTCCCGAAAAGCGGCCAGCCACGCTGGCCGCCCACTCCCCTTTCATCACACAACGGAGGAACCCGAGGATGAACCAAGCCCTGAACCACAATCGACTGCCAACTGCCGCTGCCAGCCACTGGCTGCGCACCGCCACGATGGCTGCCGGCATCGCACTGGCCTGCGCAGGCGCATCGGCCGCCAGCGACCAGCCCGGCAAGGGCGTGAAGGTGTCGCCGCTCAAGAGCTCCATCGCCGAAGAGAGCTTCCAGACCCTGATCGTCATGAAGGCCCTGGAGAAGCTGGGCTACGACGTGCAGCCCTTCCAGGAAGTCGAGTACCCCACGGCCCACGTGGCGATTGCCAATGGCGATGCAACTTTCCTGGCCACGCACTGGAACCCGCTGCACGCCGACTACTACAAGAACGCGGGCGGCGACGCCAAGCTGTTCCGCAAGGGCGTGTACTCGGACAACGCGGCCCAGGGCTATCTGATCGACAAGAAGACGGCCGACGAATACAAGATCACCAATATCGGCCAGTTGAAGGACCCCAAGATCGCCAAGCTGTTCGACTCGGACGGCGACGGCAAGGCCGACCTCACCGGCTGCACGCCGGGCTGGGGCTGCGAGGCCGTGATCGAGCACCACCTGACGGCCTACAAGCTGCGCGACACCGTGACCCACAAGCAGGGCACGTACTCGGCGCTGATCGCCGACACCATCTCGCGCTACAAGGCCGGCAAGCCCATCCTCTACTACACCTGGACGCCCTACTGGGTGAGCAACGTGCTCAAGCCCGGCAAGGACGTGGTGTGGCTGGAGGTGCCCTTCTCCTCGCTGCCCGGCGAGCAGGCCAAGTTCGATACCAAGCTGCCCAACGGCAAGAACTACGGCTTCGTGGTGAACAAGCAGCAGATCGTGGCCAACAAGGCCTTCACCGACAAGCATCCCGACGCCGGCAAGCTGTTCGAGCTGATGCAGCTGCCCGTGAGCGATATCAGCGCGCAGAACCACATGATGAGCCAGGGCCAGAACAAGCCCTCGGACATCAACCGCCATGTGGACGGCTGGATCAAGGCCCACCAGAAGACCTTCGACGGCTGGCTGGAACAGGCCCGCGCCGCAGCCCGCTGAACGCTGCGGGGGGAGCCGCTCCAGGCGTTCCCCCGGCTTCCTGCTTCAAAGGCCCGCTTCGGCGGGCCTTTTGAACATGCGCAGGGCGATGGCCGTGACCACCACGCCCGCCACCAGCGCCACCGCATACATGGCCACGTGGGTCACGGCGTTGGGTATGGGCGCGACGAAGATGCCGCCATGCGGCACCTTCAGCTCCACACCCGCCAGCATGGACACGGCGCCGGCCACGGCCGAGCCCAGCACCAGGGCCGGAATCGTGCGCAGCGGATCGCGCGCCGCGTAGGGAATGGCCCCTTCGGTGACAAAGGCCAGGCCCAGCACGCCGGCCGAGGCGGCGCTGCCGCGCTCCTCGCGCGTGAAGCGGTCGGCGAACAGGCGCGTGGCCAGGGCCAGCCCCAGCGGCGGCGTCATGCCGGCGATCATGGCCGCAGCCATGGGCGTGTAGACCTGGCTCGCGATCATTCCCGTGGAAAACGCATAGGCGGCCTTGTTCACCGGCCCGCCCATGTCAAAGGCCATCATCGCGCCCAGCAACAGGCCCAGCAGCAAGGCACTGGCACCCTGCATGCCGCGCAGCCAGGCGCTCAGCCACTGCAGCAGCTCGGCCACGGGCGCACCGACCAGATAGAACATCAGCAGCCCCGTGAACAGGCTGCCCAGCACAGGCAGGATCAGCATGGGCAGCAGGCCCTTGAGCGCCTGCGGCAGCCGGATGTGCGCCGCCATGAAGGCCACGGCATAGCCGGCGATGAAGCCGGCCGCAATGCCGCCGATGAACCCCGCCCCCATGCTGGACGCGATCATCCCGCCGATCATGCCCGGCGCAATGCCGGGCCGGTCGGCAATGGAATAGGCGATATAGCCGGCCAGCGCCGGCACCATCAGCGCAAAGCCGCCCTTGGCGCCGATCTGGAACAGCGTCCAGCCCAGCGTGCCCTGGTGCGCATCGTCATGGACATAGATGCCGCCCAGCGCAAAGGCCATGGCGATCAGAATGCCGCCCGCCGTGACGAAGGGCAGCATGAAGGACACGCCGGTCATCAGGTGGCGATAGGCACCGCCCTGGGTCCGGGCCGGCGTGGGCGCGGCGCCGCCTGCAGCAGCGCCTACGGCGGCACCATGCACGGTGGCTTCGGCCAGCGCCCGGGTGATCAGCCCCGAGCCGTCGCGTATGGCCGGCTTGGTGCCGCTGCGCAGCAGCGGCTTGCCCGCGAAGCGCGAAAGATCGACCTCGCGGTCGGCGGCGATGATGACCAGGTCGGCCTCGGCAATCTCCTGCGGCGTCAGCGCATCGAGCGCGCCCACCGAGCCTTGCGTCTCCACGCGCATGGCGTGGCCCAGCGCCGCCGCGCCGCGCTGCAGGCCCTCGGCCGCCATGAAGGTATGGGCGATGCCCGTGGGGCAGGAGGTGACGGCCACGATCCGCTTGCCCATGCGCTTGCCCAGGCTCTCGCCCATGCGCTGAGCTGCGGGACTGGCGGCAGCGCAGCGCGCAAGCACGCCGGCCGGATCGTCGAGCGCCTCGCGCAGGCTGCAGCGCTCGACGGCGGCGAGCACGAAGCGGGAGGCATCGGCGTCGGTATCTGCATCGTCATCGGTGCCGGCATCCCCCACGATCAGCAATTGCCCGGCCTGCGCGGCGGCATCGGCTGCATGCAGCCCGATCACACCGCCGCTGGCGCGCACTTCCACGGCCAAGGGCCGCTGTCCGGCCGCATGGCGCAGGGCTTCGGCGGCCAGCAGCGCTTCGGCGTCGTGCCCGGCGGCTGCGATCACCACAAAAAGAGGGTTCATGAGAGCTCCTGAAGAATGGGGGATCACGGCCACTGGCATGGCTCCAGCAGCACGCTGGCGGCCAGGGCCTGGACGCGGTTGGCATCGACTTCGCGCGCGGGCGCGGCCTGCAGCCAGGCCAGCGCGCTGGCCGTGGACAGGCGTGCGGTGTCCGCCAGATCCAGTCCGCGCAGCCGCGCGGCCACCATGCCCGCGACCATGGCATCGCCCGCGCCCACGGAGCTGCCGCGCGCCCGCTGCGGCGGCCGCGCAATCACCGCGCCTTGCACGGTGGCGAACAGCGCGCCCTCCTCGCCCATGGACACCACGGCCAGCCCCAGCCCTCTGTCCAGCAGGCGGCGCGCGGCGGCCAGAAGCGCATCGCGGCCGTCCAGGCGCTGGCCTGTGGCGGCCTGCAACTCCTCCCGGTTGGGCTTGATGGCCCAGGGCATGGCCGCATGGGGGGCCGTCGCCAGGGCGGCGGCCAGGGGGGCCTCGCTGGTGTCCAGCAGCACGTCGGCGCCGGCGGCCACGGCCTGGGCCTGGAGCCGGACCCAGCTGTCCGCAGGCAGGCCGGCCGGCAGGCTGCCCGAAAGCACCACGGCCAGGCCGGGCCGCAGATACCGGGCCAGCGCGGCCATGACGGCGTGCAGATGCGCTTCGGTCAACACCAGGCCCGGCAGGTTGATGTCCGTGGTCTGGCGCCCGCCGTCGGCCACCAGCTTGATGTTGGTGCGCGTCTGGCCCGGCACGCGCAGGCAGGCGTCGGCAATGCCGCGCTGGGCGAACAAGGCCTCGAACATGCCGGCGTTGTCACTGCCCAGCACGCCCAGCGCGGCCGTGGAAACGCCCAGGCCCGCCAAGGCGGCGGCAACATTGATGCCCTTGCCGCCCGGCGCCTGCACGCTGCCCAATGCGCGCTGCACCTGGCCGGGCAGCAGCGCATCCAGGGTCACAAGCTGGTCTATGGCCGGGTTCAGGGTCACGGTGATGGCTTGCGGGGCGTTCATGCCGTCACCTCCTTGGCCAGTGCCCGCACCTGCGCGGCATCCTCGCAGCCGAGCGCCCTGTCTGCGAGCGCCTGCAACTGCCGCAGGCTGGCCGCGCGCAGGCCGGCCTTGACACCGGCGATGTCGTTGGGCGTCATGGACAGCTCGCCCACCCCCAGCCCGGCCAGCAGCAGCGCACCGAACGGGTCGCCGGCCAGTCCGCCACAGACGCCCACGGGGCGCGCGCGGGTGGCAGCGCCCTGAACGGTGGCGCGCACCATCCGCAGCACGGCCGGATGCAGGCTGTCGGCCTCGGCCGCCAGCTGCGGGTTCTGGCGGTCCATGGCCAGCACGTACTGGGTCAGGTCGTTGGTGCCTATGGAGAAGAAGTCCGCATGGCGGGCCAGTGCGTCGGCCTGCACGGCGGCGGCGGGCACCTCGATCATGATGCCCAGCGGCAGGACCGGGGCGTCCAGTTCGGCACGCAGCCGTTCGCAGGCCGCGCGCAGCGCCAGCAGCTCCTGCACGCTGGTGACCATGGGAAACATCACGGACAGCCTTGCGCCATCGCGGGCCGCCCGGTACAGGGCGCGCATCTGGGGCTCCAGCAGGTCGGGGCGGCGCAGCAGCAGCCGCGCGCCGCGCACGCCCAGGAAGGGGTTGTCCTCGCGCGGCAGCTCCAGGTGGGCGACCTGCTTGTCGCCGCCGATGTCCAGCGCGCGAACGATCAGCGGCCGGCCCTCCAGCGCCTGCGCCATGGCGCAGTAGGTTTTGTACTGCTCGTCCTCGCCGGGCGTGCTGCCGCGCTCCAGGAACAGGAATTCCGTGCGCATCAGGCCCACGCCCTCGGCGCCCTGGGACAGGGCCAGCGGCACCTGCTCGGGCAGGTTGACGTTGGCGCAGACTTCGATGCGCACGCCATCGGTGGTGATGGCAGGCAGGCTGCGCTGCGCGGCCACGCGTTCCTGCAGCGCCCGCTGCTCGGCCATGTGGGCACGCGCCGAAGCCAGGTCCTGCTCCGAGGAATCAAGGTAGATGCGGCCATTGGCGCCATCGACGATGGCCAGGGCCCCATCGGCCATGCCCAGCACGCCGCCGCCTGCCGCCACGGCGGCCGGCAGCCCCAGCGTGCGCGCGAGTATGGCCGTGTGCGAGGTGGGACTGCCCTGCGCCGTGACCAGCGCGGCCACACGCGCCGTGTCCAGCCGGGCGGTTTCCGAGGGCGAAAGATCGGCCGCGACCAGGATGCAGCCGCTGTCGGGCAGGCCATCCGGTCCCGCCGCTGCCAGCGAGGGCTGCAGTTGCACCAGCACGCGCCGGCCCACGTCGCGCAGATCGGCGGCACGCGCGGCCAGCGCAGGGTTGTCCAGCGCCTGGAGACGGGCAGCCCCCTCCTCCACGGCGCGGTCCCAGGCCCAGGCCACGCCGTGGCCCTGGACCATGAACTGGCAGGCGCGCGTGATGAGTCCGGTGTCGCCCAGCCACTCGGCCTGCGCGCTGAAGATGGCCGCATCGCCTTCGCCCAGGCGGCGGCGAGTGTCGTCATGCAGGGCGCGCAGCTGGCCCTGTGTCTCGGCCAGCGCCGCATGCAGCCGCGCACCGCACACGCTGAGCGGCTCGGGCAGGTCGGGGATCTCGGCGGCCTCCACACGCCACTGGTGGATGCGGGCCACGGCCAGCCCCGGGCTGGCGCCCAGGCCCACAAAGGCAGGCCGCGCCAGCGGCGGCAGCCAGCCCGTGGCGGGCGATTCGGCCGCCTTGCGCGCAGCGGCGTCGGCATCGGCACGTTCCTGGGCCACCAGGGCCTGGGCCACGGCACACAGGCGCTGGACCGCGGCCCTGGCATCGGGCCCCTCTGCCGAGACGGTGACCTTGTCGCCTTCGCGCAGTCCCAGCTGCAGCAGGCTGGCCATCTGCCGCGCATCGGCCACCTCGCCGCCATGGCGCACCTGGATGCGCGAGGCAAAGCCGCGCGCCGCCTCCGCCCAGCGCGTGGCAGGCCGCGCATGCAGGCCGTTGGGATAGGCAATGGTCCATTCGCGCGCCTCGGCCAGATCCACTGCCGCCGGGCGGGCGGCAGGCGGCGCCGGGTCCGCCTGCCCCTGGAGCACATCAATGACCTGCTGCGCATCGCCGGTGGTGAACAGCGCCTGCAGCCGGGGTGTCTGCAGCAGGCCGGCCAGGCGGCGCAGCAAGGTGATGTGGGCATCGGAGCGTGCCGCCACCGCCACGACCAGATGCACGTTCTGGCCGGCATTCCAATCCAGGCCCTCGCGCACCTGGAGCACGGCCACCGCGTCGCGCAGCACCAGGGCCCGGTCTTCGGCGCGGCCGTGGGGAATGGCCACGCCGTGGCCCAGAAAGGTTTCGGCCTGGGCCTCGCGCGCCTGCATGCCGGTGGCATAGCCAGGGGCCACGCAGCCAAGGTCCTGGAGCAGCCGGGCCACCTGGGCAATGGCGTCGGCCTTGTCGCGCACCCTGGCGTCCAGGCGCACGGCGATCTGCAGGCCCGCAGGAGCGGTGGGTGCAACCGCCGGGAGGGATGAATGGGCATTGATCATGGCGCGGATTGTGGGAACGTTCCCAACCATCAGTCAATCTGCACTGCAACATAACCCGGCCATAATCCGGCCATAACTCGGCATTTCTTTGGAGTTATCCTCTGCGGCACACCACAACCAACGGGAACGATTGCATTGAGCATCAGCATCAACGATGTGGCCCGTGCGGCCGGGGTTTCCAAATCGACGGTATCGCGCGCGCTGGCGGGCGGCTCGGTGAGCGAGGAGGTCCGGGCGCGGGTCGCGGCCGCCGTGCAGGCCACGGGTTACCGGCCCAATCTGATGGCGCGCCGGCTGCGCGCGCGCGACGCAGGGCCCATGGGCGTGCTGGTGGCCGACATACGCAACCCGTTTTTCACGGCCCTGATCCGCGCGGTCGAGGCCGAGGCCTATCGCCAGGGCCGGCGCGTGCTGTTGTGCAATACCGACGAAGACCCGCAGCGCGAAGCCATGTACCTGCAGCTCATGCAGGAAGAGCGCATCGCGGGACTGATCTTTGCGCCCACCCAGGCCAGCCTGCACAAGCTCGAGCGCATGCAGCTGGAGTTCCCCGTCGTCCTGGTGGACCGGGCGGGCGCCCCGGCCTGCCATGACAGCGTGGTGCTGGACAACGCCCAGGCCTGCGCCACCCTGGTCAGGCATCTGGTGGACCAGGGCCGCCGCCGCATTGCAGGCGTCTTCGGCAGCACCAGCAGCACGGCGCGCGAGCGCTGCGACGGCTATCTGGCCGCCATGCACGATGCGGGCCTGGCGCCCGACTTGCGCCAATTGCCCCCGACCAGCGATGCCGCCGAGGCCGAGGTCGCGCAATGGCTGCGCCAGCCGCAGCGGCCTGACGCCTTCGTGGCCAGCAACAGCCTGCTGCTGGAAGGCTGCCTGCGCGCGATACGCGCCGCAGGCCTGCGCATCCCCGGCGATGTGGCGCTTGCCGGTTTCGACAACGAGCGCTGGACAGAACTGGTGGCCCCCGCCATCACCGTGATCGAGCAGCCGGTGGAGGCCATGGGCCGCGCCGCATTCGGCCTGCTCATGGAGCGGCTGCACACGCCCGACCTGCCGCTGCGCAAGGTGATCATGCAGGGGCGCTGCATCGTGCGCGAGTCCACCCAGGCGGCGGGCTGAGGCGCTGCGCCGGGGCGGGGATCACGCAGGGATCTGCAACTGGCGCACGGCGTCGTCCACGCTCCAGCCCGCATAGCTGGCGCGCGGCAAGGCCGGATTGCCCACGCGCGCCAGCAGGTCGCGCACGGGGTCCTTGACGCGGGCCAGGGCCAGCGGCACGCCCAGTTGCCGCAACTGGGCCGCGAAGTCGCACAGCGCCTCGACACTGGTGGCATCCAGATCGGCCGAATCTTCCAGGCTCAGCACCACGCCGCGGGGCGAAGGCAGGGATTGCAGCCGCTCCCGGATGGCCGCAAACACCGGGTCGGCATTGCCGAAGAACAGCGGCGCCTCGGGCCGCGCGATCAGCAGGCCGGCCGGCACCACCGCGTCGGGGTGGCGTGCGGCATCGACAAAGTCATGCGTGTCCCCCAGCCTGCCCAGCCAGCTCACATGCGAGCGCGACAGCGTTTGCAGCAGCATGAGCAGGCTGGCCGCGATGGCCAGCAGCAACCCGTCGAGCACGCCCAGCGCCAGCACGGCAAAGAAGGAAAGAACAACGATCAACCGATCCCGCCGCCAGGCGAAGTAAGGGCGCAGCGCGGCAGGGTTCAGCGTGTGGCCCACAGCGTGGATGACGATGGCGGCCAGCAGCGGCTGCGGCGTGCGCTCTATCCAGGGCAGCAGCAGCCAGACGGCCAGGCCCACCACGGCGCAGGCCACCAGGCCTGCAGCGCGGCTTTGCGCGCCCGCCACCTCGTTGGCCGAGGTGGCCGAGTAGCCCGCGCCCACGGGCATGCCATGGAACACGCCCGACAGCAGGTTGGCCGCGCCCAGCGCCATCAGGTCGCGGTTGGCATCGATGCGGTCGCCGTGGCGCAGCGCAAAGCTGCGGATGGAGCCATAAGACTCGGCATAGAGGATGAGCGCCATCGCAAAGGCCAGCTCGCCCAGGCGCAGCCATTCGGCGCGCGACAGCGAGGGAATGCCGGGGTTGGAGAAATCCAGCCGTATCGGCCCCACGGCCGCAATGCCCCAGCGCGCGCACCAGCCGCCCGCATCCAGCGCAATGCCGGCCGCAATCACCAGCAAGGCCGCAGGCAGGCCACGCCAGCGGGCCAGCGCACGCATCAGCAGCAACGCCGCAACGGCCATGGCCAGGCCCGCTCCATTCCAGTGCCGCCAGCCGGCCAGCAGCTCCCAGACAAAGCGCGGCAGATCGCCATGCACGGGCTGGAAGGCGACGGCATGCGGGATCTGCTTGACCACGATGGTCAGCGCCAGCCCCAGCGCAAAGCCGCGCAGCACGGGCTTGGCGATGAAGTTGGACACGGCGCCCAGCCGCGCCAGCCCCGCCACCACGAAGAACAGGCCCGTCAGCAGCACGATGCCCACGCCCAGCAGCATGCGCTGCTGCGGCGAGGTGCCGGCCATGGACGCCGTGGCCGCCAGCAGCACGGCGGCAGAGGAGGATGTGGCCGAGACGATGGCGAAGCGGCTGGTCCCCAGCAGGCCATAGGCCAGCAGCCCGGCGAACAGCGCAATCACCCCGGCCTGCGGCGGCAGGCCGGCGATGCCGGAATAGGCCACGGCCTCGGGCAGCAGCAGGCCGGCGATGGACAGGCCGGCGCCCCAATCGGCCAAGGCAGGCAGGCCAGGCGCACGCATCAGGATTGCGGAGCAACGACGCCGGACCAGCCCGGCAGGTAGCGCGCCTCGGCGCCGTGCGCCAGGCCCAGGGCCTCATGCAAGGCCTGATCGGGCAAGGCGACATCGCTCTTGCCACTGCGCAGGTCCTTGGGTGCAAAGCGCGTGCGGAAAAAATCGGCCCAGAGGAATTCGACGAAAGGCGCCGTGTCCTTGGCATAGCCACCGGCCTTGCGCACGGCGCCGGCCAGGCTGCGGTAGGGGTCGTCGCGCAGGCGGTCCAGCTGCTCGGGCAGCTTGGCCCAGTCGCATCGGCGGCCGCGCTCGTCATACGGATGGGCCCATTGGTGGAACTCCATCAGGCGCCAGAACATCAGCGGATCGGCCTCGCTGAAATCGGCCAGCTGCATGACCCAGACCTGCTCCACGGACTCTTGCGTCAGCGCCAGCCCCAGGTGGTGGTGGTCAACGATGTAGTGCAGGCCACGCGGCCCCAGCACGGCCGGAAACCAGTGCGAGGCCAGAAGGCCTTCGCGCTCCTTGCGCTTGAGGCGGCTCCACTGGGCGCGCTTGGTCTGCACTTCGGCGGCGCCTATGGTCATCTGCGTGGGACGCAGTGCGTCCAGCGGAACCCGGGTCAGATGCTGCTGTGCTCTCATCGTCCAACCTCCGTTGCATCAAAGGTGCGGACCCGGCGGGCTGCCCGGTCCGACATCCAGAATACGCCTTCGGAGTTACAAATGGTCGCAACAACGGACTTGCACCCATAATCGCTCACAATTTTGTCCCGTTGACCTCATGAACCAGCCCCAACATCCCATCGTCCATGGCACGGAAGACGTGCTGATCAGCCTCTGCAACTCCGTCTCGCGCGTGCTCCAGGTGGCCACGCAGTGCCAGATCCAGTATTCGGGCATGGTGCAACGCATCACCAAGACCAGCCTCAAGCCCGACATCGGCTGCTTTGTCCTGGTGGACGGCGGCTTCTCGGGCCTGGTGATCATCAATTTCTCGGCCGCCGCCGCCATGGAGCTGTACCGCAGCTACATGCTGAGCATGGGCATGGGCGAGGACGACCTGGCCACCTCCTATACCTCGGACGATGTCAGCAACGTCATGGGCGAGCTAATGAACCAGGTGGTGGGCGACTTCACCAGCAAGGTCCAGCGCGAGCTTCAGACCTACATCACCCAGAGCCAGCCCAAGATGATCCGCCTGAACAAGCAGGTCAACCTCAGCGTGGACGCCAACCTCGACTCCCCCGAGGCGCGCCGCGTGACCTTCTACACGGGCAACAACAACATCTTCTATCTCGAACTGGCCATGGACCGAACCGAGTTCATCAAGGTCGTGGACTTCGAGCCCCAGGAGCGCCCCGATCCCGATGCGCTCATGGCCCAGACCGCCGCCAGCGCCCCGGCCGCAGCGCCCGCGCCGGCCGCCAGCACCGACACCGACGAACTGCTCAAGTCGCTGGGCATGTAACTGCCGGCACACGGCTCCGGCATACAGCCCCGCATACGGCCCCGGCAACGCGGGCAAGACCCTGGTGCATGCGGATGTATCAGGGCGGCCCCGCAAACGACATCGTTGATATGCAGATAATTGGGATGCCAACTATTTGAATATCACCCGATGTCGTCCCCTTCCGCCCCCTTCCCGCCCACGCAGGCCGACCCCGCCGCCGTGCAAAGGCATTTCATG
>NZ_JFYT01000003.1:0-6768 GCF_000632165.1 Delftia sp. RIT313
TGCGGGGTTGCAAGCCTGCCGAAGGACAGGCTTGCTTCGTGATCTGACTCGCCGTGATGTTTGAACGTAGCGCGCAGCGCGAAGTGAGTTTCACGGCGAACCCCGCAACCGCCACGACGCAGGTTGCCCCGCAGCGAAGCGAAGGGGTCGCGGACATTCGGGTCGTCTTTCTTTGGCCTACCTTTCTTTGACGAATCAAAGAAAGGTAGGTCGGCTGCCGGGCCGAGACCCGGCCTCGAAAAACCACCACCCGGCAGGGTCAAAAACTAACCCGTTGCAGGGAAAAAACCAGCTCACTGCAAAGAAGGCCGCGCCCTCTCAGGCACCCGAGCCCCCAACGCAGCCGGCACATAAGCCGCATCAAAACTACACCCCACCCCAAACTTGGCCTCATTAGCAGAACAAGCAGCAGCAATCCCCGCCGCAGTCGGCTTCACCCCCGCCTCCACCCACTGCATCAACGCAGTCATCAAGGTGGGATAGGTCGCATCGCTGATATAGCTGTGCGTCCCCTGCCGCGTGAAGGTCTGCACCAGCCGGTCCCCGCTGCCGCCCTGCTGCATCACCGCACGAAACCGCGCATCCAGCTCCACAAAGGCCGTAGGGTCGCTGATCCACTTGGCCGAGAGGACCGGCACGCCAATCTTGCCCACGGGGTCGGTGTCATCGGCGAACTTGCGGTAGGCCGCAGGATCGGCGCGGTAGCGCAGCACGCCGGCATTGAGCGCGGCATCGTCGGCCGAGCCCGCATAGACCGCACCCTCGTTGCCGAAGGGGCTGGCGCCGCCCGTGCGCTTGGCCGAGATGTCCTGGAAGTGCATGGTTCCCCAGTTCATGTGCGACTGGATGGCGCTTTCGGGGATCTTGATGACCTTGGTGATGGTGTCGATCTTCGCCTGCTGCGCGGCCGTGCGCTGGGCGGCGGGCTTGTCCAGCGCCAGGCATTCGTTCACGCGCAGGGCCACGTCGGCCTGGCGCATCTTGGCGTCAGCGGGCAGGCCCAGGTTGAGCGCGTACTGCGGCTCATTGGGGCGCGGGTGGTTGGCGCACAGGTACTGGTAGACCACGCGCAGGTCGGTGCGGAAGTCGTAGGCATGGGTGCCGCCGCCCAGCACGCCGCTGGTGAGCAGCACGCCGTCGTAGGGGCGCTCGCCCACGGTCTGCTCGTTGAACATTTCCGCGCCCTTGGCCGCCACGCCCGCACCCCAGGACTGGCCGTGCAGGATGGTGCGCTGCGGCTTGGCCACATGCTGGCGGAAGATGCCGCGCAGGCGCTCGGTGTCCTCGGCGGCGGCGCGCACTTCCACGCCGCCCTGGCGGTAGGTGGAGCCAGCCCAGGCGTAGCCTGCGCGCACCATGATGGACCAGCGCACCAGGTCTTCGGCCGCACGGTCGGCGGTGGGCGCGGCCAGGTCCGGGCCGCCGTGGGCGTGCAGCACGAGGGTGCCGTTCCACTGCGCGGGCTTGGCGATCAGGTAGTAGGCGCCCTTGGAGTCCTGCCCGGCCCAGCAGCTGATGCCCGCAGGAATCTCGGCAGGGCAGGCCGTGCTCTTGGGAGCGGTCTCGATGGAGGTGACCGGCCCGTGCAGCACGGCCGAGCCGCCGCCGCAACCGGCCAGGGCGAGCGCGGCCAGCAGCGAGGCGCTGGCGGGACGCAGGGGGAAATACGCGGATGCTTGCATGTCTTGTCTCCTGTCTTGGCTTCTTGTTGGAAGTCACCTGCCGCGCCGCGGCAAGCGGTCGCATCGGTGACTGGATGGGATTCTGTAGAGGCTTGTCCAATATTTCAAAGATTTTTAGGATATCGGCTGGATACTTTTCACATATATGGAACTGCGCCATCTCCGTTACTTCCTGGCCGTGGCCGATACCGGCCACATCACGCGCGCGGCCGAGCTGCTGGGCATGCAGCAGCCGCCGCTGTCGCAGCAGATCCGCGCGCTGGAGGAGGAGCTGGGCATTGCCCTGTTCCGGCGCCACCCCAAGGGCGTGGACCTGACCGACGCGGGCCTGGAGCTGCAGGGCGAGGCCACGCGGCTGCTGGCCGACTTCACCGCCATGCGCGACCGCATGCAGGCCTTTGCGCGCGGCGAGCGCGGGCGCATCCATGTGGGCTTCACCAGCTCGGCGGCGGCCCATGCCTTCACGCCCGAGGTGCTGCGCCTGTGCCGTGGCCGCCATCCCGACATTGCGCTGGATGTGAGCGAGAACAATGCCGCCGAGATCACCGAGGCCGTGCAGGCCGGGCGCATGCACTGCGGCTTTCTGCGCGTGCCGGTGGCCCGGCCCGAAGGCCTGGTGTTCGAGACGCTGCTGCAGGAGCCCGCGCTGCTGGCCATTCCCGTGGACCACCGGCTGGCGCGCGATGCATCGCGGCCCGTGGCGCTCAGGCAGCTCGATGGCGAGCGCCTGATCCTTGTGCGGCGCACGGGCGCGCCGGGGCTGTATGCGAACCTGCTGGCGCTGTGCGCCCGGCACAAGGTACAGGTGGAGGTGGCCGCCGAGGTGGAACGCATGATGACCAATGTGAACCTGGTGGCGGCGGGCGTGGGCCTGTCCATCGTGCCGGCCTCGGTGCGCGGCGCCCATCCCGAGGCGGTGGTCTACCGCGCCTTCGAGCCCGCCGTGCGGCTGAGCGCCCCGCTCACCCTGGTGCACCGCGAGGCCGGCACGGAAACCGGCGGCGCAGGACCCGCGGCCACCTTCATCGCCCTGGCGCGCGAGCTGGCGCAGCGCCACCAGGCGCCGGGCGGCTGAGGCATGCGGGCACCGCAAGGCACCGATACCGGCCGGCGCGCCCTGCTGGCGGCGGCTGCCTGCGCGCTGGCCTGGCCCGCCCAGGCATTGCCGGCCCGGCCCGCCTGGCCGGGCGCCAGCGTGCGGATCGTGGTGGCCTACCCCGCAGGCGGTGTCAGCGACATGGTGGCCCGCGCCCTGGCCGAGCAACTGGCGCAGCAATGGGGCACGCCCGTGATCGTGGACAACCGCCCCGGCGCCAGCGGCACCGTGGCGCTGGAGCTGCTGGCGCGCAGCGCGCCCGACGGCCGCACCCTGGTCTTTGCCGCCGCCACCGCCGTGGGCCTGGCCGCTGCCTCCGTGACGCCCGTGGCCGGCGTGATGCGCACGCCCATGCTGCTGGTGGGCACGCCGACGCTGAAGGCTGCAGATTTCGAAGGCATGCTGGCCGAGGCGCGCGGCATGCCCGGCGGCATACGCTGGGCCACCACGGGCGAGGGCACGACGGGCCACGCCGTGCTGCAGCGCATAGAGCAGGCCACGCGCATTCCCATCGTGCATGTGCCCTACAAGGGCGGGGGCCAGCAGCTCAACGATGCGCTGGCCGGGCATTTCGAGCTGCTGTCCACCAATGTGGCGCCGCTGCAGCTGCAGCGGCGCCACATTGGTGGACAGCAGCTCGAAATGCCCGGCCAGCGCATCGTTGAGCTGCTGGCCCCCGCCCTTGTAGGGCACATGCACGATGGGAATGCGCGTGGCCTGCTCTATGCGCTGCAGCACGGCGTGGCCCGTCGTGCCCTCGCCCGTGGTGGCCCAGCGTATGCCGCCGGGCATGCCGCGCGCCTCGGCCAGCATGCCTTCGAAATCTGCAGCCTTCAGCGTCGGCGTGCCCACCAGCAGCATGGGCGTGCGCATCACGCCGGCCACGGGCGTCACGGAGGCAGCGGCCAGGCCCACGGCGGTGGCGGCGGCAAAGACCAGGGTGCGGCCGTCGGGCGCGCTGCGCGCCAGCAGCTCCAGCGCCACGGTGCCGCTGGCGCCGGGGCGGTTGTCCACGATCACGGGCGTGCCCCATTGCTGCGCCAGTTGCTCGGCCAGGGCGCGGGCCACCATGTCGCTGACACCGCCTGCGGGGTAGGCCACCACGATCCGCACGCTGGCGCCCGGCCAGGCGGGCCGGGCCGGCAATGCCTGGGCGGGCCAGGCCAGCGCGCAGGCAGCCGCCGCCAGCAGGGCGCGCCGGCCGGTATCGGTGCCTTGCGGTGCCCGCATGCCTCAGCCGCCCGGCGCCTGGTGGCGCTGCGCCAGCTCGCGCGCCAGGGCGATGAAGGTGGCCGCGGGTCCTGCGCCGCCGGTTTCCGTGCCGGCCTCGCGGTGCACCAGGGTGAGCGGGGCGCTCAGCCGCACGGCGGGCTCGAAGGCGCGGTAGACCACCGCCTCGGGATGGGCGCCGCGCACCGAGGCCGGCACGATGGACAGGCCCACGCCCGCCGCCACCAGGTTCACATTGGTCATCATGCGTTCCACCTCGGCGGCCACCTCCACCTGTACCTTGTGCCGGGCGCACAGCGCCAGCAGGTTCGCATACAGCCCCGGCGCGCCCGTGCGCCGCACAAGGATCAGGCGCTCGCCATCGAGCTGCCTGAGCGCCACGGGCCGCGATGCATCGCGCGCCAGCCGGTGGTCCACGGGAATGGCCAGCAGCGCGGGCTCCTGCAGCAGCGTCTCGAACACCAGGCCTTCGGGCCGGGCCACCGGCACGCGCAGAAAGCCGCAGTGCATGCGCCCGGCCTGCACGGCCTCGGTGATCTCGGCGGCATTGTTCTCGCTCACATCCAGCGCAATGTCGGGATGGCGGCCACGGCACAGGCGCAGCACCTCGGGCGTGAAGGCATGGGCCGCCGCCGAGCTGGTGAAGCCCACATGGATGCGCCCGCGCTCGCCGCGCGCAAAGGCCTGCATGCGGTCGCGCATGGCGGTGAAGTCGGCCAGCAGCCGCGTGGCCTCGCCCTGCAGCTCCAGGCCCGCGTCGGTCAGGTCCACGCCCTTGGGGTGGCGCCGGAACAGGGCAATGCCCAGCTCCTCCTCCAGCGCGCGGATCTGCTGCGACAGCGGCGGCTGCTGCATGCCCAGCAGCTCGGCCGCGCGCGTGATGTGGCCGGTATCGGCCACGGCCAGGAAGTAACGGAGATGGCGCAGTTCCATATATGTGAAAAGTATCCAGCCGATATCCTAAAAATCTTTGAAATATTGGACAAGCCTCTACAGAATCCCATCCAGTCACCGATGCGACCGCTTGCCGCGGCGCGGCAGGTGACTTCCAACAAGAAGCCAAGACAGGAGACAAGACATGCAAGCATCCGCGTATTTCCCCCTGCGTCCCGCCAGCGCCTCGCTGCTGGCCGCGCTCGCCCTGGCCGGTTGCGGCGGCGGCTCGGCCGTGCTGCACGGGCCGGTCACCTCCATCGAGACCGCTCCCAAGAGCACGGCCTGCCCTGCCGAGATTCCTGCGGGCATCAGCTGCTGGGCCGGGCAGGACTCCAAGGGCGCCTACTACCTGATCGCCAAGCCCGCGCAGTGGAACGGCACCCTCGTGCTGCACGCCCACGGCGGCCCGGACCTGGCCGCGCCCACCGCCGACCGTGCGGCCGAAGACCTGGTGCGCTGGTCCATCATGGTGCGCGCAGGCTACGCCTGGGCTGGCTCCACCTACCGCCAGGGCGGCGTGGAAGTGCGCGCCGCCGCCGAGGACACCGAGCGCCTGCGCGGCATCTTCCGCCAGCATGTGGCCAAGCCGCAGCGCACCATCCTGCACGGCCAGTCCTGGGGTGCGGGCGTGGCGGCCAAGGGCGCGGAAATGTTCAACGAGCAGACCGTGGGCGAGCGCCCCTACGACGGCGTGCTGCTCACCAGCGGCGTGCTGGGCGGCGGCACCCATGCCTACGACTTCCGCACCGACCTGCGCGTGGTCTACCAGTACCTGTGCGCCAACCACCCGCGCCCCAATGAGCCGCAGTACGCGCTCAACCTGGGCCTGCCCGCTGACGCCAAGATGCGCCAGGCCGACGTGGCCCTGCGCGTGAACGAATGCCTGGCGCTGGACAAGCCCGCCGCCCAGCGCACGGCCGCGCAGCAGGCGAAGATCGACACCATCACCAAGGTCATCAAGATCCCCGAAAGCGCCATCCAGTCGCACATGAACTGGGGAACCATGCACTTCCAGGACATCTCGGCCAAGCGCACGGGCGGCGCCAGCCCCTTCGGCAACGAGGGTGCGGTCTATGCGGGCTCGGCCGACGATGCCGCGCTCAATGCCGGCGTGCTGCGCTACCGCGCCGATCCTGCGGCCTACCGCAAGTTCGCCGATGACACCGACCCCGTGGGCAAGATTGGCGTGCCGGTCCTCTCGGCCAAGTGGATCAGCGACCCTACGGCCTTTGTGGAGCTGGATGCGCGGTTTCGTGCGGTGATGCAGCAGGGCGGCAGCGGGGACCGGCTGGTGCAGACCTTCACGCGGCAGGGGACGCACAGCTATATCAGCGATGCGACCTATCCCACCTTGATGACTGCGTTGATGCAGTGGGTGGAGGCGGGGGTGAAGCCGACTGCGGCGGGGATTGCTGCTGCTTGTTCTGCTAATGAGGCCAAGTTTGGGGTGGGGTGTAGTTTTGATGCGGCTTATGTGCCGGCTGCGTTGGGGGCTCGGGTGCCTGAGAGGGCGCGGCCTTCTTTGCAGTGAGCTGGTTTTTTCCCTGCAACGGGTTAGTTTTTGACCCTGCCGGGTGGTGGTTTTTCGAGGCCGGGTCTCGGCCCGGCAGCCGACCTACCTTTCTTTGATTCGTCAAAGAAAGGTAGGCCAAAGAAAGACGACCCGAATGTCCGCGACCCCTTCGCTTCGCTGCGGGGCAACCTGCGTCGTGGCGGTTGCGGGGTTCGCCGTGAAACTCACTTCGCGCTGCGCGCTACGTTCAAACATCACGGCGAGTCAGATCACGAAGCAAGCCTGTCCTTCGGCAGGCTTGCAACCCCGCA
>NZ_JFYT01000004.1:0-6275 GCF_000632165.1 Delftia sp. RIT313
ATCACCAACTACGACCGCAGCAACATCGGCAATTACCTGCGCACCGCCGCAGTCGACCGCACAACCACCCTGGCCTACGACAAGGCCAACCGCCAGGTGCTGGAAGTGGACGCCATGGGCGCTGTGCGCCAGATCGGCTATGGCAAGGTGAACGCAGGTGGACCCGCTGCGCCGGGAACCGCGGCTGGCGGCCAGTTGCACGCCGTCACCATCACGACCTACGCGACCACCGCCAACATCGCGAGCCTGGCTCTCGCAGATATCACCTTGGCCCGAGTGCTGGGCATGGTGCAGGCCAGCGCCAGTCAGGACCGGACCAGCGTGCAAGTGCTCGACGGCGCCGGCCGTACCGTGCGCTTGGTCGATGCCAACGGCTTCGTGACCGCACGCGAATACGACGGCACGGGCCAGCTCGTGCATACCGTCGAATACGCAGCCAGCAACGGTACGACCTCGGCCCAGGACCGCCACACCCGCTACAGCTACGACGGCGCAGGCCGTCTGGCCAGCACCACGGATGCACTGGGCAACCGCGAAAGCTACAGCTACAACGCCCTGGGGCAGAAAACCAGCTTTACCAACAAGGCTGGTGCCACCTGGAACTACGACTATGACCCGGCGGGCCGCATGGTGCGCGAGACTTCGCCGGCGGTGGACCTTGTGGCATTGCAGTCTCCTGGCAGTGCACCGACCTCCTTGACTCTGGACCTGGGCAACACAGGCCCGTCGCGAGTCGTCACGCAGCTTACCTACGACAGCTTCGGCAACCTCACCTCTCGGACCGAGGCCCTGGGCCGGCCAGAGCAGCGCACCACGCGCTACGAGTACGACAAGGTGGGGCGCCAAGTCAAGACACTGTTCCCGCCTGTAGGTACCTACGTGCAGGAAACACCAGCCGAACGCATCGCCAACGGCCGCAACGGGGAAGCCAATCGGGTCGAGACCTTGCAGCAGGCCAGCAGCGAAACCCGCTACGACGCGCTGGGCAACGCCGTGGCCAGCCGCGCCATGGGCATCCCGGGTGTCAAGGAAGCTTGGAGCTACAAGAGCTATGACCGCGCAGGCCGTGTCAGCTTCGACGTGGACGCCGCTGGCTTCGTCACCGGCTACACGCGCAACGCCTGGGGCGAGACCGAGCGCCTGGTGCGCCACGCCCAGGCCATCGCCCTGCCCTCGCCGGCCGGCACGGCCCTGGCCGATGCCGCCGTGCGCCAGAGCGTGCAAGCCAACCACCCCGCCAACCGCGAAATCCTCACCAGCTACGACAAGATGGGCCGCACGCTCACCGTGCAGGAGCCCCTGGTCTTCAACTACGACAGCCAGACAGGAGAGACTGCCAGCGGCCGCAGGAGCACCACCCACACCTACAACGCCTTCGGCGACCTGGCATCGACCACAGTCAACCTGGGCAATGCGCGCAACGCCGTCACCAGCTACGGCTACGACAAGCTGGGCCGGCGCGTGGCCACCACCGATGCGCTGGGCTACATAACTAGCATGGCCTACGACGCCATGGGCAACCTGATCAGGCAGGTCGAGTACGCCAAGACCGGCGCTTTGGCATCGGCCACTCCCAGCACGACGATGGGAGACCGTGTCACCGACTACAGCTACGACCTGCTGGGCCGCAAGACCGCAGAGACACGGCGCGGCGTGGCGCACACCGGCGTCAACGCCGGCGCGCAGCAACAAGGCGACGTGCTGTACGACAAGACGTCCGACCTCACCACCTCGTACAACTATGACGCGCTGGGCAACCTCACGCGCAGCACCGATGCGCTGGGCGGGATCACCTACAACTTCTACGATGTCCTCGGGCGCGTGCGCGCCACCATCACGCCAACCGTGAACCTGGGTGTTGCGGCCACGGGAGCGGGTGCCAATCCCGTCAACCCGTTGACAGAATTCCAACGCGATGCGCACGGCAACGTGCTGATCACCACCCAGTACGCCACCGGCGCAAGCGTTGCAGCCGATGCGCAAAGCTATTCCAAGGCCCTCTCTGTCAATGACCGCGTGACCTATGCGAAATTCGACGCCCAGGGTCATACCACCCAGATCAACGATGCCACCGGAGCCAGCCGCTATTACTCCTACGATGCGCAGGGCCGGCTGGCCAAGGAGTGGCAGACCGTCACCATCACCGAGGCCAATGGCTACAGCCGCTGGGGCACGATCTGGCGTGCCTATGAGTACGACGTGCTGGGCCGCCAGACCCATTCCTTTGCACCGTCTGAAAGCGTCAGCCTGGGTACGCTGACTGTCAGCGACACCGAACTGAGCTACAACGCCTTTGGCGAGGTCACCAAGAAACGCGTACTGGACGACGGCCAGGCGCTGCAGGGCGAGGAAGCCTACGAATACGACAATGCGGGCCGTGTCTGGCGCACCAATGCGGGCGACGGCGTCTACAAGGTCCTGGCATACGACCTGCAGGGACGGCAGACCGCTCAACTCGTATCGGAAGGCCTGGACCTGAAGACCGCCTATCAGGACACGCAATCGGCCTTGAACGCCCAGGCCGCGAACAAGGCACAGTTCCGGCGCACGGACATGCGCTACGACGCGCTGGGCCGGCTGGTGCAGACTCTGGCGCCCGAGCGCGCGACCGAGCAGCCGATGAGCATCTCCACGCGGCAGAACATGCTGTATGGGGTCATCACGCAAAGCGAGGTGGACATCCAGAATGTGCCCGCCAACTACCAGCGCAAGCCATACAACCAGGTGGATCTGGTCTGGCGCTCGCTGGAAGATCTGGGCAGCGGTGATGTGCGCATCACGCTCACCTATGACACGCGTCCGTTCACGCAGACCAACCCGGATGGCGACAGCTACAACGTCACCAGCCTGCGCAACCAGACCAAGACCGTCATCGTTCCCGCCGAGGCGGCCGTGGAAGGCTACAGCCTCAAATGGGTCAATGAAAACCCAGGCGCACCTGGCGTGGGCGCAGTCTCCCGCGTCAAGGTCGAAAAGCTGGATGTGTACGGAAAATGGGTATCCATCTATGACGTGGCCAACACCCAGGCCACCCAGACATCGTCGCTGAACTGGACGACGGCCCCCAGCCCCGGCTACCTCTGGAACGAGGCAGGCGACGGGCGCATCCCCATCTACCGTTACTACAACCGCTATACCGCCACGCACTTCTTCAGCACCAGCCTGACCGAGCGCGAACGTCTGCTCAACGCCGCCAATGGTTGGCTCGACGAGGGAATCACCGGCTATGTGAGCAAGGACCCAAAACCAGGCTGGGTGCCCTTGTACCGCTGGACCAAGGTCGGCGCGCCAGAGATGTCGCAGTACACGAACGGCGCTACGCCGACCGGTGGCTCCTGGCAGTACCAGGGCCTCGAAGGCTACGTGGCCAGCCCCTCGATTTCCGATATGGAAGCCGCGAACCAGGGGCTGACCAAACTGTACCGCCTGCAGAACAACGACAGCGCCCAGGGCAATGGCATCTACACCACGTCCGAGAGCGATCGCAGCGCCCTCCTCGGCTTGCAACAGATTAAAGACAACCAGCCCAACCTGCGCCAGGTGCAGATGTTCGGCGCGTCCACGGGCCTGAGCATCGAAGTCAGCTACCCCCAGGACCTGGTCAGCAAGACCGCCCTGGAGTACCGCCGCTATGGCAGCAACGATGCCTGGGCCACGGCCCCCACCACCATCCAGAACTCGTTTGGATCCGCGCACAGCTTTGAGGTGGGCGCTCTGGGACTGGCTCCGGGCGGCTACGAGTACCGCGTGCGCAACACCAATGCGCAAATGACCCGCGATGTGGGCTCGGGCACCTTCTCCATTTATGGCGCGGGCTACCCCGATACCGACAGCCTGCCCGCCGTGGCTGGCGTGAACCAGGGCAACGCCATCATCGATGGCTCGGCCTACCGCGTGCTGCAGTGGCCCAAGCCCGCCTCGGGCTGGAGCGTGGAGTTCCGCTACCGTTCCCAGGGCAGCAACGGCGGATGGACCTCGCGTACAGAGGGCAATGGACTGTTCGCCTACGGCGACGGACGCACGCGCGACATGGGCATAGGCATGCAGGGCACGCCGTTGAACATGGGCGCAGGCAACTTCGAATATGAAGTGGTCATGGTCAACAGCGCCACCGGCGAGCGCATGCGCTCTACCGGCACGCTCAACGTACCGGCCAGCCCGGGAGTGACCAATACCTCAGCCTCCCCCGTCAGCCAGAACAACAATGTCAAGAACCTGGGCGTCGTCGGATATGTGTGGAGCACTCCCGGCCCCGGCCGTACACCGCTGTACCGCTTCTACTTCCCCTACCAGGGCAATGACCATCACCTGACCACGGCGGACCCATCGGTCATCGCAGCCTTCCAGGGAATGATCTCCTCGGGCGCCGTCACCAGCGACGGCATCCTGGGCTATGTGGAAACCACGGCCACAGCGAACAACAGCCGCCTTTACCAGTACACCTACGGCGGCCAGAGCGTATACCGCCTGACTGCGCGGTCGCAGGACATCGGCTCCTACGTCACGCTCAGCACCAAGCCGGCTGCCGGCTTCCAGTGGTCGCCCACCACCTGGTACCAGAATGCCTACCAATTCGATGGCTACATTTCCAAGGTCCCGCTGGAGGGCACAACACCGCTGTATGCCGTGTATGACGGCAACTCCGTGGGCAACCAGAGCCAGGGCGATTACCTGACTTCCACTCAGGAGCACGAGATCACCTCGTACTACCTGCTCGACACGCGCATGGCCGCCACTGCCAACGTTGCGGGCGTGGGCAACAGTCAGGCCAACATCGACGGCCAGACCTACAACATGCTGCACTGGAGCACGCCCGAAGCCGGAGCCCGCGTCAAGGTCAGCGCCGTTCCCGGCATGCCGGGAGGCACGCCCACCATCTGGAGCCAGGGAGACGGCCGCGCCCAGTTCCAGGGCGGTGCGGCATTGCAAGGCATCGTGCTGGATGCGCTCAATCCCAACACGACCTACCGAATTACCGTCGAAATCCAGTACCCGGCCACGGCGCAGCGCGCTGCCTACATTGCGCGCTCCGAGGTCACCATCACTGTGCCCGGTTCAGGTGCCAGCTCGGCCGTCGTGCAACGCGACACCACACAGGCGTACACCCCGCAGATCCGCGCCAAGGCAGGCACACCCTTCAACCTCAGCAACCGCGCCGTCACCAACCGTGAATACGATCGCTGGGGCAACCTCACCCTGGTGGATGACCCGCGCGTACAGGCAGGGCAGACCCTGTTCAAGACCAGCTTCACCTACAACGCCAGCAACCAGCTCATTTCCCAGACACAACTGAGCAGCTTCGATGGTCCGGCAGACTACGCCACCACGCGCATCTACTACGACGCCCTGGGCCGCCAGGTCGGCGTGCGCGATGCCAACGGCAACCTCAACGCCCAGGTCCGCGATCTGGCCGGCAACGTGGTGCAGGAGCGCAAGGCCGACGGCGGGCGCATAGACCTCAGCTACAACACCTTCGGTGACAAGGTCAGCGCAGCCGAGCGCATGACCGACACGCGCACCGTGGTCACGAACTACCGCTACGACAAGCTCTCGCGTCTGACGCAGACAGAGCTTGGCCGGGCCATCTCGCGCTTCGAGGTCCAGGGCATAGGCAACCAGCCCGGTCAATGGGCACCGGACCGCAGTGACCATGGCGCCAATGGCGTGACCATGACCGGCCCCATCACCTACACCATCCTGGAAACCGTCCAGTACGACGAAGCCGGCCGCAAGGTGCGTGTCGTCAATGGAAACAACGAAGCCACGCGCTACCGCTACGACCTGGCAGGCAATGTGACGCTGAGTGGACAGGAACTGGCCAAGACCGTGCACTCGCTGGACAAGCGCGACACGACGGTGCCGCTGAGCGCGCTGGGCAATACCAGCTATTACCGCTACGACGCACTGGGCCGCAAGATCGGCTTCACCGACGCCAGCTCCATGAGCCAAGACTGGCGCTACGACATCTTCGGCCATCTGACCGAGCGCAACGACGACCAGATGGGAGGCGCAGCGCGCATCAAGTATCAGTACACCTACAACCAGGCGGGCCAGCTCACCCATGAAGGCAGCACCCAGAACAACATCCAGCGCAAGAGCCTGGACTACCGCTACGACGGCGCCGGCCAGCTCATTGAAATCAAGGACAACTACCTGGGCCAGCTCAGCAGCTACACCTACGACCTGGCCGGCAACCGACTCACCGAAAAGCTCACCCAGAAGACCAAGCTGGCTTCCGGCCTCATCGAAAACGTGGTCTACCAGGACAACCACCT
>NZ_JFYT01000005.1:0-6245 GCF_000632165.1 Delftia sp. RIT313
CGCAGCAACATCGGCAATTACCTGCGCACCGCCGCAGTCGACCGCACAACCACCCTGGCCTACGACAAGGCCAACCGACAGGTGCTGGAGGTCAATGCAGCGGGCGCCGTGCGCCAGATCCGCTACGACAAGGTCTTCGTCGTCACGGCCGCCTCGTCAGGCGCATCGGGCGCATCGGGCACATCAGGCGCCGCGCAGCAAAAGCTGCACAGCCAGACCGTCACCGCCTACGCCAACACCGTGGACCTGTCCGCCCTGGGCGTGGCCGACATCACGCTGGAGCGCGTCATGGCCATGCTCCAGTCCAACGCCAGCCAGGACCGCGAGACCACGCAAATCCTCGATGGCGCCAACCGCACCGTGCGCACCATCGACGCCAACGGCTACGCTACCGCGCGCGAATACGACGGCACCGGCCAGCTCACCCACCTCACCGAATACGCCGACAAGTCTGGCAGCGCCTCGGCCCAGGACCGCCACACGCGCTACAGCTACGACGGCGCAGGCCGCCTGGCCAGCACCACGGACGCGCTGGGCAACCGCGAAACCTACGCCTACAACGCCCTGGGCCAGAAAACCGCCTTCACCAACAAGGCCGGTGCCACCTGGAACTACGACTACGACCGCGCAGGCCGCCTGGTGCGCGAGACCTCGCCGGCCGTGGACCTGGCCGCCGTCAAGGAGCTGGGCGGCACCCTGGTGCCCGATGCCGGCAACACGGGCAGCCAGCGCGTCGTCACCCAGCTGGCCTACGACGCCTTCGGCAACCTCACTTCGCGCACCGAGGCCGCAGGCCGTCCCGAGCAGCGCAGCACCCGATACGAATACGACAAAGTCGGGCGCCAGATCAAGACGATCTTCCCCGGCGTGGGCGTGTACCAGGCAGAAAGCCCCGCGGCCCTGCTGGGCAACAACAGGCTGGGCGAGGCTGCGCGCGTGGAAACCCGTGGCGTCGAGCTGAGCAGCGAAACCCGCTACGACGCGCTGGGCAACGCCGTGGCCAGCCGCGCCATGGGCATCCCGGGTGTCAAGGAAGCCTGGAGCTACAAGAGCTATGACCGCGCCGGCCGCGTCAGCTTCGACGTGGACGCCGCAGGCTTCGTCACCGGCTACACGCGCAACGCCTGGGGCGAGACCGAGCGCCTGGTGCGCCATGCGCAGGCCATCGCCCTGCCCTCGCCGGCCGGCACGGCCCTGGCCGATGCCGCCGTGCGCCAGAGCGTGCAAGCCAACCACCCCGCCAACCGCGAAATCCTCACCAGCTACGACAGGATGGGCCGCACGCTCAACGTGCAGGAGCCCCTGGTCTTCAACTACGACAGCCAGACAGGCGAGACCGCCAGCGGGCGCAAGAGCACCACCCACACCTACAACGCCTTCGGCGACCTGGCATCGACCACGGTCAACCTGGGCAATGCGCGCACCGCCGTCACCAGCCACGGCTACGACAAGCTGGGCCGGCGCGTGGCCACCACCGACGCGATGGGCTTCATCACCACCATGGCCTACGACGCCATGGGCAGCCTGGTGCGCCAGGTCGAATACGCCAAGGCCGGCACCATGGCCGCCATCACGGGCACGCCCTACACCGAGGCCGGCGACCGCGTCACCGACTACGGCTACGACCTGCTGGGCCGAAAGACCACGGAAACCCGGCGCGGCGTGGCGCACACGGGCGTCAACGCCGGTGCCCAGCAACAAGGCGACGTGCTGTACGACAAGACGTCCGACCTCACCACCCGCTACGCCTACGACGCGCTGGGCAACCTCACGCGGACCACGGACGCGCTGGGCGGCGTGACCACCAACTTCTACGACGCGCTGGGCCGCGTGCGTGCCACCATCACCCCGGCCATGAACCTGGGCGTGGCGGCCACGGGAGCGGGTGCCAATCCCATCAACCCGCTGACCGAATTCCAGCGCGATGCGCACGGCAACGTGCTGGTCACCACCCAGTACGCCGCCGGTGCCAACGTGGCAGCCAATGGCAGCAGCTACAGCCGGGCGGCCAGCGCAGCCGACCGCGTCACCACTGCGAAATTCGATGCCCAAGGCCACACCACGCAGATCACGGATGCGCAGGGCTACAGCCGCTACTACGCCTATGACGCGCAGGGCCGGCTGGCCAAGGAATGGCAGACCGTCACCAGCCACGACCAATGGGGCAACGCCAGCCAGGCCAGCCTCTGGCGCGCCTACGCCTACGACGTGCTGGGCCACCAGACGCACAGCTACGCGCCTTCGGAAAGCATTGCCCTGGGCACGCTGAGCGTCAGCGACACCGAGCTGAGCTACAACGCCTTCGGCGAAGTGACGCAAAAGCGCGTGCTGGACAACGGCCAGGCGCTGCAGGGCGTGGAAACCTACGACTACGACAACGCGGGCCGCGTCTGGCGCACCAATGCGGGCGACGGCGTCTACAAGGTCCTGGCCTATGACATGCAAGGCCGCCAGACCGCACAGCTCATCTCGGAAGGCCTGGACCTGAAGACGGCCTACCAGGACGCGCAATCGGCATTGAACGCCCAGGCGGCGAACAAGGCGCAGTTCCGGCGCACGGACATGCGCTACGACGCGCTGGGCCGTCTGGTGCAGACGCTGGCGCCCGAGCGTGCGACCGAGCAGCCGATGGGCATCACCACGCGGCAGAACATGCTGTATGGGGTGATCACGCAAAACGAGGTGGTGCCTGTTGCGAACACAATGCCCACCCGCAATCCCTACAACCAAGTGGATCTGGTATGGCGTTCGCTGGAAGACCTGGGCAGCGGCGATGTACGCATCACGCTGACCTATGACTCCCTGCCCTACAGCTTCTTCAACGAAGACAGCGGCACCGGCTACGTCACCAGCCAGCGCGATCGGGTCAAGACCGTCATCGTTCCCGCCGAGGAAGCCGTGGAAGGCTACAGCCTCAAATGGGTCAACGAAAACCAGGGCAACCCTGGCATAGGCGCCATCAAGAAGGTCCTGGTCGAGAAGATGGACGTCTTCGGCAAATGGCAGTCGCTGTACAGCGTGGACGGCCCCGCCCAGAACTCCACCCTCAACTGGACCGAAGGCAGCAGCCCCGGCCAGATCTGGAACGAGGCCGGAGACGGCCGCATTCCCATCTACCGCTACTACAACCGCTACACCGACACTCACTACTTCACCACCAGCCTGACCGAGCGCGAGCGCCTGCTCAACCAGGCCAAGGGCTGGTTGGATGAGGGCACGGCCGGCTACGTGAGCCGCGATCCGCAACCCGGTCTTATACCGCTGTACCGCTGGACAAAGGCAGGCGACCCCGATGTCTCTCTGTACACGAATGGCGGTGCGCCATCGGCCGGCGGTTCGTGGCAGAACCAGGGCATAGAGGGCTATGTGGCCCCCGGCGCAACCACCGAAGTGCCGGGCATGACCAAGCTCTACAGGCTGGACAACAAGGCCAGCGCGCGCGGCGACGGCCTGTACACCACCTCCATCACTGACCGCAACGCCCTGCTGGGATTGCCGAGGGCCACCTTCGGAGGGTCTTCCCACACCTCGCCCATGTTCGCCAAGGTCATGGGCCTGAGCATCGAAGTCAGCTACCCGCAGGACCTGGTCAGCAAGACCACGCTCGAATACCGCCGCTACGGCAGCAATGACGGCTGGACCACGGCGCCCGTGGGCATACAGACCTCGTTCGGCTCGGCCCACCGTTTCGACGTCAGCCAGTTCCCCGCCGGCAACTACGAATACCGCGTGCGCAACACCAATGCGCAGATGACGCGCGATGTGGGTTCGGGCACTTTCACCATCGGTGCAGAAAGCACCAACGGCAACCTGCCGCCCCTGCCCGGCGGCGTGGAACAGGGCAGTGCCATCATCGACGGCTACCCCTACCGCGTGCTGCAGTGGCCCAAGCCTGCGGCGGGCTGGACTGTGGAATTCCGCTACTGGCCCCAGGGCAACAGCTCCGCCGTGACCACCCGCACGGTCGGCAACGGCCTGTTCGCCTATGGCGACGGGCGCACCGTGGGCATGGGCATCAACAGGCAGGGCGTCGCCGTCAACTGGGGGCCGGGCAGCATCGAATACGAGGTGATCGCCACCAACACCGCCACGGGCGAGAAGGTGCATGCCACAGGCCAGGTCGGAACACCAGGCAACGTGGCCATGACCAACGTCTCGCCCCCGCCGGTTCTGGAAAAACGCAACGTCACCAACCTGGGCGTGGTCGGCTATGTCTGGAGCAGCCCTGCCCCCGGCCGCGTGCCTCTGCACCGTTTCCTCTTCACATACCAGAACAACCAGCACCACCTCACCTCGGCCGACCCCACGGTCTTCTCCGAATTCAAGGCGCTGGAGGCTGCCGGCGCCGTCATCTATGACGGCATCGTCGGCTATGTGGAGACCTCGCCCTCGGCCACCAACCAGCGCCTGTACCAGTACAAATACGGCGCCTCCACCGTCTTCCGCCTCACGGCCAATCCGCAGGATGTCAACGGCGGCTCCTTCGTCACCCTGAACTCCAAGCCGGCCGCCAACTACCCGTGGTCGCCCACCACCTGGTACCAGAGCGCCTACCAATTCGACGGCTACATCTCCAAGGTCCCGGCCGATGACATGGTGCCGCTGTATGCGGCCTACAACCGCAACGCCATGGGCAACCAGCCCCTGGGCGACTACCTGACCACCACGCAGGAATACGACATCACCAATCCCTGGGTGCTCAGCGCCGAGATGATTGCCACGGCCAACGTCGCCGGCGTGGGCACCAGCCAGGCCGCCATCGACGGGCAGATCTACAACATGCTGCACTGGAGCGCCCCAGAGGCCGGTGCACGCGTCAAGGTCAGCTCCTACCCCAGCCTGCCAGGCGGCACGCCCACCCTGTGGCGCCAGGGCGACAACCGCATCCACTTCCCGAACTGGGCACAGCTGCAGGGCATCGTGCTGGATGCGCTCACGCCCAATACCGAGTACAGGATCACGATCGAGATCGAATACCCGGCCACGGCCCAGCACGCGGCCTATGTCGCCAAATCGATCGTCAAGGTCACCGTCCCCTCCTCGAGCGCCATCAGCCTGAAGGAGACCACCCCGCCCTACACGGAAACCGTGCAGACCCGCGTGTGGGCCGGCACGCCCTTCAACCTCAGCAATCGCGCCGTCACCAACCGCGAGTACGACCGCTGGGGCAACCTCACCGGGGTGGACGACCCGCGCGTGCAGGCCGGCCAGACCCTGTTCAAGACCAGCTTCACCTACAACGCCAGCAACCAGCTCACCTCCCAGACCCAGCTGGCCAGCTACGAAGGCCCCACCGAATACACCACCACGCGCATCTACTACGACGCCCTGGGCCGCCAGGTCGGCGTGCGTGACGGCAAGGGCAACATCAACGCCCAGGTCCGTGACTTGGCCGGCAACGTGGTGCAGGAGCGCAAGGCCGACGGCGGGCGCATAGACCTCAGCTACAACGCCTTTGGCGACAAGACCAGTGCAGCCGAGCGCATGACCGCCACGCGCACCGTGGTCACCAACTACAGCTATGACAACCTATCGCGGCTGACGCAGACGGAACTGGGCCGGGCCATCTCGCGCTTTGAAGTCCAGGCCATGGGAAGCCAGATCACCCAGGCAGCGGGCAAAGGCGCAGACCATGGTGCCAACGGCGTGACCCTTACCGGCCCCATCAGCTACACCGTCCTGGAAACCGTCCAGTACGACGAGGCCGGCCGCAAGGTGCGCGTCATCAACGGCAACAACGAGGCCACACGCTACCGCTACGACCTGGCCGGCAACGTGACCATGAGCGGGCAGGAGCAGGTCAGGACCACCGCCTCGTCCCCTGCCCCCGGCCCCACCGTCAAACTGGGCGAAATGAGCAACGTCAGCTACTACCGCTACGATGCCCTGGGCCGCAAGATCGGCTTCACCGACCCCAACCTCATGAGCCAGGACTGGAGCTACGACATCTTCGGCCGCCTGACAGCCCGCAGCGACTCGCAGCTGGGTAACGGCGCACGCGTCTACTACCAGTACGACTACAACAAGGCCGGCCAGCTCACCCATGAGGGCAACACCAAGGGCAAGAGCCTGGACTACCGCTACGATGGCGCCGGCCAGCTCATCGAAATCAAGGACAACTACCTGGGCCAGCTCAGCAGCTACACCTATGACCTGGCCGGCAACCGCCTCACCGAAAAGCTCACCCAGAAGACCAAGCTGGCTTCCGGCCTCATCGAAAACGTGGTCTACCAGGACAACCACCT
>NZ_JFYT01000006.1:0-5892 GCF_000632165.1 Delftia sp. RIT313
GGCAGGGCAGGGGCCGGCGCGGCCGTGGACCAGAACTCGGCCTCGACCATGGGCTCGTCGGCCTGCTTCGGGGGGCGCACGGTCCACAGCATGGCGGCCACAAGCAGCCCGTGCGCTGCCGCGGCCAGGGCCCACGAGCGCGTGCGGCCGCGCGTGCGCGGCGGTGCGAACTGGTCGTGGTCTTGCAGGTTGGGCATGGGATCGAAGGCGGGCGGCGCTGCTTACTGGGAGGACTTGACGCCGAAGGCCACGCGCTTGACGCCGGCCGACTGCAGGGCCGACATGGCGGCCATCACGGTCTCGAAGGGCAGCTTCTTGTCCGCCGAAATCAGCACGGCGCTGTCGTCGCTTTGCTGGTCCTGCCAGCTCCTGGCGGCTGCGCCCAGCTCCTTGAGCGTGACGGTCTTGTCGGTGCTGCCGGCCTTGATGCGGATGCCGCCGTCCTTGTCGATCATCACGTCGGCGCGCTTCGGGGGCGTGCGCGCGGCCTTGCCGGCGCTGGGCACGTTGATGGAGCCCGGCGTGAGCATGGGGGCCGTCACCATGAAGATGATGAGCAGCACCAGCATCACGTCGATGAAGGGCACCATGTTGATCTCGTTGACGGTGCGGCGGCTGCGGCCGCCGCGCGAGGCTACTGCGGGCATGTGCTCACTCCTTGCTGGCTTTGAGCGACTTCAATGGCCGGACGGGGTGCTGGAGCCGGTCGCACCCACGTTGCGCTGCAGGATATTGGAGAACTCTTCGATGAAGGTTTCCTGCTGGCTGGCCACGCGGTCGATCTGGTGGGCATAGCGGTTGTAGGCCGTGACGGCCGGGATGGCGGCGAACAGGCCCATGGCCGTGGCCACCAGCGCCTCGGCAATGCCGGGGGCCACGGTGGCCAGCGTGATCTGCTCCATGTTGGCAAAGCCGGTGAAGGCGTGCATCACGCCCCAGACGGTGCCGAACAGGCCGATGTAGGGAGAGACCGAGCCCACGGTGCCCAAGAAGGACAGGCCCGACTCGACCTCGTCCATCTCGCGCTGGAAGCTGGCGCGCATGGCGCGGCGCGTGCCGTCCATCAACTGGTTCACATCGGCGATGCGGCGCTCGCGCAGCTTCTGGTACTCGCGCATGCCGCTGGCGAAGATGCGTTCCATGGGGCCGCCCTGCTTGGCATGGTGAGCGGCCGAGGCGTAGAGATCGTTGAGGCTGGTGCCCGACCAGAAGTCCTGCTCGAAGCCATCGTTGAGCGAGCGCACGCGCTTCAAGGTCTGCGACTTGCGGAAGATGGTGGCCCAGCTGGCCACCGAGGCGCCCACGAGGATCAGCATGACCAGCTGCACGACCCAGCTGGCCTGCAGCACGAGGCTGAGTATGGACATGTCATGGGAGTTCATGAGAGTTGCTCCAGGATGCGGTTCGGAATTCTTGCGGGGCGCATGGTCGAGCCATCCACCCATCCAATGCGGATCGTGCCTTCGCACAACAGGGGCGGCGGCGCATTGCCATCGCCAGCGGATGCCAGCAGCGCCTGCTGCCGTATTGTCAGCGAAGCGCGCCCGCTGCTTTGCAGCTCGGCGGTAACAAGGAGTTGGTCATCGAGCCGGGCCGCCCGCAGGTATTGCAGCTGGGCCTGGGTTACGACAAACATGCCGCCCGTTTGTTCCCGCAACTGCTGCTGGCCTATGCCCAGGGCGCGCAGCCACTCGGTGCGGGCACGCTCGAAGAACTTCAGATAGTTGGCATAGAACACGATGCCGCCGGCATCGGTGTCCTCCCAGTAGACGCGGATGGGAAATTCGAAGGCCATGTGCGGCGGGCCTCAGGCCAGCAGGCGCTGCAGTCGGCGCACGGCCTCCTGCAGCTGTTCCATGGAGTTGGCCGTGGAAAAGCGCACGAAGTCGGCGGTCTCGAACGTGCCGAAGTCGCGGCCCGGCGTGATGGCCAGGTGGGCGCGCTCCATGACGGCGTAGGCAAAGTCCCAACTGCCCTGGACGCCGAGCCTGGCGGCAGCGGCACGGCAGTCGGCCCAGGCGTAGAAGGCGCCGTCGGGCTGCACGGGCACGGGCAGGCCCAGGGCCTCGAGCGCAGGGATGAAGAAGTCGCGCCGGGCCTTGAATTCGGCGCGGCGGCGCTCGTACTCGGCAATGGACTCGGGCTCGAAGCAGGCCAGGGCGGCGCGCTGCGAGACGGTGCTGGCGCAGATGAAGAGGTTCTGCGCCACGCGCTCGACCACGGGCACCATGGCCTCGGGCACCACCATCCAGCCAAGGCGCCAGCCCGTCATGTTGAAGTACTTGCTGAAGCTGTTGATGCTGATCACGTCCTCGCCCAGCGCCAGCGCGGTCTGGCCGAAGGCGTCGTCATGCGACAGGCCCAGGTAGATCTCGTCGATGATGGTCAGCCCGCCCCGGGCGCGCACCACGTCGAGGATGCGGCGCAGCTCGGCCGGCGCAATCGAGGTGCCGGTGGGATTGGAGGGCGAGGCCAGCAGCACGCCGCGCGTGTGCTCGTTCCAGGCGGCCTCGACCTTGTCGGCGCTCAGCTGGTAGCGCTCGGCCGCCGTGGTCGGCACCATCACGGCCCGGCCTTCGGCTGCGCTCACGAAGTGGCGGTTGCAGGGATAGCTGGGGTCGGGCATGAGGATTTCGTCGCCCGCGTCGATGGTCGCCAGGCAGGCCAGCTGCAGCGCGGCCGAGGCGCCGGCCGTGACCACGATGCGCCGCGCCGGCACATCCACGCCGAAGCGCTGCGCATACCAGTGGCTGATGCGCTCGCGCAGCTGGGGCAGGCCCAGGGCCGGCGTGTACTGCGTGGCGCCATCCTGCACGGCACGGGCCGCGGCTTCCTGCACCAGCGGGGGGGCGGTGAAGTCGGGCTCGCCGATGTTCAGGAAGATCATCGGCGTGTCGCTGTCCGCGCAGCCGCGCGCCATCTCCTGCGCCGCCTTGGCGATCTCCATCACGTAAAAGGGCTCAATGCGGTCGGCGCGGGTCGAAAACTTCATGACGGGTGAAATCCTGGAAGAGGCGCCCGCGCCCGGCAGGCGCGGGCGGGCCATGGATGGCCGGATGCGGCGGGGCCTGTGCCCCGAAGACCCGAGGCGCGGCGTCAGCCGGCGGCCTGGTCGGCAGCGTCGTCTGCTGCTGCGTCCGTGGCGGCATCTGCTGCCGCGTCGGTGGCCGTGTCTGCCTTGGCGGCGGCGGGCTGCGCGGGCGCGGAGCCCTTGCCCGCACGGTCATGCTCGACTTCGGCCGCGCGCAGCGTGGGCGCCAGGCCATTGAGCACGGCGTTCACGTATTTGTGGCCGTCGGTGCCGCCGAATTCCTTGGCCAGCTCGATGCACTCGTTGAGCACCACGCGCCAGGGCACGTCGGGGCAGTGCTGGAATTCATACACGCCGATCCACATGCTGGCGTGCTCGATGGGCGAGATCTCGGCCATGGTGCGGTCCAGCTTGGGGGCGATCAGCGCGTCCAGGTCCACCTGGGAGTTGATGCAGCCGCGCAGCAGCGCGTCGTAGTGCACCGAGTCGGCCTTGTGAAAGCCGGACAGGTCGCGCGTGAAGCGGTCGATGGCCTCCACGTCGTTGCCGCCCACCAGGTGCTGGTACAGCGCCTGCAGCGCGAATTCACGCGCGCGGCTGCGGTTGGACTTGGAGGCGGCCTTGCGCGCGCCGGTGCTGGTCAGGCCGCCGCGGCTTTGGCGGGGAGGGCGGCCCGAGGCCGGTGTGGATTGTTCGTCGCTCATGTTCGGGCTATGGTTTGGAGCAGGTTGGCCATCTCCACGGCGACCCGGGCCGCGTCGCGTCCCTTTTCGGTCTGGCGCGCGATGGCCTGCTCCGTGTTCTCGGTGGTGATGATCGCGTTGGCGATCGGCAGCTGGTAGTCCAGGGCCAGGCGCGTGACACCCGCGCCCGATTCGTTGGCCACCAGCTCGAAGTGGTATGTCTCCCCACGGATGATGCAGCCCAGCGCCACCAGGGCGTCGTACCGGTCGGACTCGGCCAT
This sequence comes from Delftia sp. RIT313, assembly GCF_000632165.1. NCBI lineage: Bacteria > Pseudomonadati > Pseudomonadota > Betaproteobacteria > Burkholderiales > Comamonadaceae > Delftia > Delftia sp. RIT313. The sequence continues at coordinate 3,996 of NZ_JFYT01000006.1, forward strand.
CGCCTGCAGCGCCACGGGCACTTCCAGGGCGCCGGGCACGGTGACGTGGTCGATGTTTCCGGCCTGCACGCCCAGGGCCAGCAGCTCTTCGCGGCAGGCCTGGGTCAGGCTGTTGGTGATGCTTTCATTGAAGCGGGCCTGGACGATGCCGACGCGCAGCTGCGCGCCGTCGAGGTTCTGGGCCTGGCCCTTTTCTGCGTTCAACATTTCTTATTCCTTGGGGATGTAGCCGCTGATTTCGAGGCCGTAGCCGGCCATGCTGGGCAGGCGGCGCGGCTGGCCCATGAGCTGCATGCGCTGCACGCCGCATTCGCGCAGGATCTGCGCGCCCACGCCATAGGTGCGCAGGTCCATGCGGCCGCGCTCGGGGGCCTGGGCGGCACGGGCGCTGCCGTCGAACTGGGCCATCAGCTGGTCGCCGGTCTCGCCGCAGTTGAGCAGCACGGCCACGCCGTGGCCCTGGCGGGCGATGTATTCGAGGCTGGAGTCCAGGCTCCAGGAGTGCAGGGTGCGGCCGGTCTCCAGCGCATCCAGCACGGACAGCGGCTCATGCACGCGCACGGGCACGGGGGTGTCGGCTTCCCACTGGCCCTTGACCAGGGCCAGGTGCACGGATTGGCTGGGCAGGTCGCGGAAGGCATGGGCGATGAACTCGCCATGCGCCGTCTGCAGCGGGCGCGTGCCGACCTTGCTGAGCAGGGATTCGTTGCGGCTGCGGTACTGGATCAGGTCGGCGATGGTGCCGATCTTCAGGCCGTGCTCGGCAGCGAACAGCTGCAGGTCGGGCAGGCGGGCCATGGTGCCGTCGTCCTTCATGATCTCGCAGATCACGGCGGCGGGGCTGCAGCCGGCCAGGGCGGCGAAGTCGCAGCCAGCCTCGGTATGGCCGGCGCGCATGAGCACGCCGCCGTCGACGGCCTGCAGCGGGAAGATGTGGCCGGGCTGGACCAGGTCCGTGGGCTTGGAGTCCTTGGCCACGGCGGCCTGCACGGTGCGCGCGCGGTCGGCGGCGGAGATGCCGGTGGTCACGCCCTCGGCCGCTTCGATGGAGACGGTGAAGGCCGTGCTGTACACGGTGCCGTTGCGCGCTGCCATGGGCGGCAGCTTCAGGTATTCGCAGCGCTCGCGCGTGAGCGTCAGGCAGATCAGGCCGCGGCCGAAGCGCGCCATGAAGTTGATGGCCTCGGGGGTGACATGGTCGGCGGCCAGCACCAGGTCGCCTTCGTTCTCGCGGTCTTCCTCATCGACGAGGATGACCATGCGGCCCGCGCGCATGTCGGCAATGATGTCTTCCACCGGCGAGATGGGCACGGGGGACGTGGAGTTGTTCATGGAGTGCCTTCTGGAGGAGCCGGGTCGTGCGGACGGGGCGCGGCACACGCGCCGGCTCCCTCGGCCTGGCAGGCGTCAGAAGTGGGCTTCCAAAGAACGTGTGGCGCGGCGCAGCCGCTGTCGGCAATCGGCATGACCCGGAATGACCTTGCGAAAGCGCACATTCTATTCCAGCGGCCATCGGCCGCAGGCGGCGCGGGCTTTGGCCGGATTCAGGGGCCGGGGTCCTGCAGCACCACATCGCCTTCGGGATAGGCGATGCAGGGCAGCACGCAGCCCTCGGCCCGTTCCTCGCGCGTCACGCCCGGCCATTCGATCTCGTAGCGCACGCTGCCCGAGACCAACTGCCCGATGCAGGTGCGGCAGGTGCCGTTGCGGCAGGAACTGGGCCAGTCCACGCCGCCCTGCTCCAGCGAGTGCAGCAGCGGCTGGTCGGCCCAGGCATCGACCTGCAGGCCGCTGGGCGTGAGGCGGGCGGTGAAGAAGGGCGGGGCAAAAGGGGAGGAGGCGGGGGAGTCCTGGCTCATGGTTATCAAGGGGGAATCAGGGGGGATCAGCAATTCGG
>NZ_JFYT01000007.1:0-5767 GCF_000632165.1 Delftia sp. RIT313
CGCCAGCCCTGGTCGCTGCGCCGCCAGCTGCTGACGGGCATTCTCGTCCCCGTCATTCTGTTCATTGGCTTCAATACCTGGAGCCTGTACCACCAGACGCTGGCTGCGCTGAACACGGCCTATGACCGGACGCTGCTGGCCTCGGCCAAGAGCATCAGCGAGCAGCTGGATGTGACGGGCTATGACGAGTCCGCCCAGTTGCATGCCATCGTTCCCTACTCGGCGCTGGAGATCTTCGAGGCCGACAACCAGAGCCGCATGTTCTACCGCGTCTCCACGCTGGACGGGGAAATGGTGTCGGGCTTTGGCGAGCTGCCCATGTGGCACGGCGTCATCCCCCAGCGCCCGCCCTACGCGGCCCTGGTCGATTTCTACGACGCACAGTTCCGCGGCCGGCCCGTGCGCATGGCCGTGCTGCTGCAGCCCGTGGCCAGCGCCAAGGGGCGCGGCATGGCCGTGATCCAGGTGGCCGAGACGCTGGAGCTGCGCGAGACCCTGGCCCTGCAGATCCTGCGCACCACGCTGGCACGCCAGGCACTGCTGGTGGCTGCCGTGGCGCTGATCGTGATCTTTGTGGTGCAGCGGGCCACCCAGCCCGTGCGCCAGCTCAGCAGCGACCTGCGCTCGCGCCCGCGCGGCGACCTGAGCCCGCTGTCGGCCCCCGCTGCGCCGCGTGAATTGCAGCCGTTGCTGGAGGCCATCAACCAGCTCATGCTGCGGCTGCGCCAGCTGCTGTCGGACCAGAAGCGCTTTGTGCGCGATGCATCGCACCAGTTGCGCACGCCGCTGGCCGTGCTCAAGGCCCAGCTGCAGTCGGCCCAGCGCGGCGATGTGCCGGCCGAGCAGGCCTTCGAGGAAATCGGCGCCACCGTGGATCGCGCCACGCGGCTGGCCAACCAGATGCTGGCGCTGGCCAAGGTCGAGCAGCTACGGCAGGAAGACAGCGCCGAGCCGGCGTCGCCCGCCCCCAGCCTGCTGGACGAAGTGGTGCGCGACGTGGCCATCGAACTGTCGCCGCTGATTGCCGAGCAGGACATCGATTTCTCCATAGACACCGAACCCTGCCCCGTGCCGGCCCATGAATGGATGCTGCGCGAGCTCACGCGCAACCTGCTGCACAACGCCATACGCCACATGCCTGCGGCCGGCAGCCTGCACATCAGCGTGCACCAGGCCGGCAGCCAGGCCGTGCTCAGCCTGCGCGACAGCGGGCCGGGCATAGACAGCGATCTGGCCCAGCGGCTGTTCCAGCCGTTCTCGGCCGGCAATGCGCGCAGTGGCTCGGGCCTGGGGCTGGCCATCTGCCACGAGATCGTGCAGACGCTGGGCGGCGCCATCGAACTGCGCAACATCTACCGGCAAGGCCTGGTCTGCGGTCTGCACGCTCACGTGGCGATTCCGCTGCAACCGGCCGCTGGCAAGCACCCCGCGCCGCGCGCACAATAACGCCATGACCGATATCGAATCCATGCGTCTGGACAAATGGCTGTGGTGCGCGCGTTTCTACAAGACGCGCAGCCTGGCGGTAGAAGAGATCGGCAAGGGCCGCATCACCGTCAACGGAGCCCTGGTCAAGCCCGCGCGCGAGGTGCGCTGCGGCGACACCGTGGTGCTGCGCCAGGGCCAGATTCCGCGCACCGTGGTCATTCGTGGCCTGTCCGGCATGCGCGGCCCCGCACCCGTGGCCCAGGCCCTCTACGAAGAAACCGCCGCAAGCCTTGCCGAGCGGGAGCGCCTGGCCGAGCAGCGCCGGCTGGCGCCCGAGCCCGCCAGCAGCATTGCCGACCAGCACGACGGCCGCCCCACCAAGCGTGACCGCCGCCAGATCGACCAGGTGCGCGAGCGCGGCAACTGGGACAGCCGCTGGAGCGCATCCATCGACGACCTGGACCGGCGCTGAATCCTGCGGCCCTGTCCGCCTCACGCCTCTTCCAGCAAAAAGGCCATGCGCAACAACTGCGCATGGCCTTTTCTCATGGGTTTGCGGGCGCAGACCCCTGCGGCGTTCAGACCACCTGGTCCTTGGCCGGTGCGTCGTCCCCCTGCGCACGCGGCAGGATGAGGTTCATCACCATGGCGGCCATGGCCCCCACGGTCACGGCCGAGCCCAGCAGGTACTGCAGCATGTCCGGCAGGGTCTGGACCCAGTCCTTGGGAGCCAGCGTGGCGAAGAAGGAGCAGATGATGGGCACGCCCACCACCAGCATGGCGCGCTCGTCCAGGCGCACATGGCGCAGGATGCGGATACCCGCCATGGCAATGGTCACGCAGACCACGGCGAACATGCCGCCGATCACGGGCGAGGGAATGGCCGCAATCAGCGCCGAGAACTTGCCCAGAAAGCCCAGGCAGGCCAGCACCAGGCCGGCTGCAATGAAAACCATGCGGCTGGCCACGCCGGTGATCGAGATCACGCCCGCATTGGTGGAGTAGCCGGTGACCGGCGTGGCGCCTATCAGGGCGGCCACGCTGCAGCTCAGGCCCTCTCCCACGGCGCCACGGTCGAGCTGGCGGCTGGTGATGGGCTGGTTGATCACGGCCGAGACCGCAAACCAGGTGCCCGTGGTTTCCGCCATGACCACCAGATAGATCACGACAAAGGTCAGCACGGCAGGCAGGCTGAACTGCAGCGGGTAGTCGATGCCGGCCAGCTTGGGCAGCGTCAGCCAGGGCGCATCCGCAACCGGCTGCCAGGCGAACAGGCCCATGGCCCAGGCCACGGCCGTGCCGCCGACCAGTGCGATGATCACCGACGACAGGCGCATCCAGCGGCCCAGCCGGTTGTCAAAGCGCAGGCCCAGCATCATGGCCGCGATCAGCAGCGCCGCCGACACCGAAGCCAGGGCAATGGACTGGTTGACCGTCATGCCGCCATGCACCGAGAACACGTTGGCGCTGAGCGCAATCGGCAGCAGCGACAGCCCCACCACGAGGATGATGGTGCCGCCGACGATGGGCGGCACCAGCCAGCGGATCACGCGGTGGAACCAGCCCAGCGCACCCAGTGCAATGACGATCAGCGCTCCCGGAATCAGCGCGCCATAGACCGCTCCCATGCCGCCGAAGCCACCGCCCGCGCCAAAGGCCACGGCCAGGATGGCACCCAGCGGAATGTAGGAAGGCCCTTGCGCGACAGGCATGCGCATGCACCAGGCGGTCTGGATCAGCGTGCCCACGCCTGCGGCAAGAAAGGTGGACTGGATCATGGACGCCGCATCGGCTTGCGACAGCGCCAGGGCCGAGGCAATGATGAAGGGCACGACATACACGTCCATGGCCATCACATGCTGCAGGCCCAGCAACAGGGCCTGTGACAGCGAGACGCGGTCGTCGGGGCGGGCGATCAGGCGCCCTTCGTAGGAGGAGGTCGGTTCGGTCATGGGACGGAAAAATGCGGAAAACGGCCGCAGCCTAAAGACTGCGGCGCTCAGACAGCAGTGACAGCGCCGGCGGCCTGGCGCCGGTGCACGCACTCGCCCTGCACCCAGGTGCTGGCCACATTGGCGCGCGTGGCGTGGTGGATGATCTTTTGCAGAATGTCGGCCGGCCCATCCGCGCCGGGCCAGATCTGGACATTGGAGTCAGGCCCCTGGCAGTCGATGGCCAGGGCGTCCATGGCGTGGCCGGGCTCGATGCGGCCAATCGGCAGGTCCAGCGCATCGCCCCCCGCCGCCGTGGCCAGCCACAGCGCAAAGACGTGGTCGATGCGGGCCTGCACGCCCTGCCCCGCCCTGCCGCGCTGCGAAGCGCCCAGGGCCGGGTCCACCCCCTCATGCAAGGCCAGCGAGGCCGTCATGGCGTGGCGGCAGGCATCGAACATGCTGGGGCTGTAGCCGCCCGAGATGTCCGTGGCCAACCCCATGCCCAGGCCCTGCTCACGGCCGCTGCGCGCGGGGAAAACGCTGTTGGCGAAATAGAAGTTGGACAGAGGGCAATGCGCTACCGAGGCGCCCGTGCGCGCCATCAGCGCCACGTCATCGGCCGTGAGGAAGTTGGCATGGGCCACGACCGTGCGGCGCGTGAGCAGGCCGAAATCATGCAGCGCATGCGCATCGGTGCGGCCCTGGCGTTCCAGCACATGGGCATGCGCCCAGTCGCTCTCGGAGCAATGGGTTTGCACATGGGCGCCGGTGCGTCCAGCCAGGTCGCCCAGCCCGCGCAGCAGCTCGTCGGTGCACGAAGGAATGAAGCGCGGCGTGATCACCGGCAGCACGCGCTGCTGCGCGTTGTCCGGATGCTGGCGCAGCCAGTCGATGAAGCGCGCCGTCTCGGCAATGCCTTCGGCCGCGCTGCCGTCCTTGTAGTACGGGGGGCATTGCGACGGCTCGTCCATCGCCACCTTGCCCACCAGAGCGCGCTGGCCCAGGGCCAGGCAGCGTTCGGCCAGCACCTGGTTGCCCACGGCGTGGATGGTGCCGAAGTACATGGCCGTCGTCGTGCCATTGGCCAGCAGCGTGCGCACCACGCTGTCGTAGACCGAAGTGGCAAAGCCGGCATCGCCGTAGCGCGCTTCCAGGGGAAAGGTGTACTCCTGCAGCCAGGTTTCCAGCGGCACATCCAGGGCCTTGCCGCTTTGCGGCCATTGCGGTGCATGCACATGCAGGTCCACCATGCCGGGCAAAAGGTACTGGCCTTCCGGCAGGCGCTGCAGCGTGCCTGCGGCCGCATGCGCGGCCTCCAGAGCGGCGCGGCGGGGATCACCGCGCTCCAGCACGGCATCGATCATGCCGCGGCCATCCACCACGATCAGCACGTCCTGCTGGATGCGCAGCGCATCCGGCACGGGTGCATCGAAAGCAGTACACAACAGGGCCCAGCCCCGGCCTGGGTCAGCGGAATTCATCATGGAAACGCGGCCCCCTGCCTCACTTGGCCTTGAGCTTGGCCAGGTCCTCGGCCGTCAACCATCGCCACTGGCCCGGCTGCAGGTCATCGGTGAGCTCCAGCTCGCCGATCTTCCAGCGGTGCAGGCCCTCGACGCGGTTGCCAACGGCCGCGATCATGCGCTTGACCTGGTGGTACTTGCCTTCAGTCAGCGTGAGGTCCAGCACATGCTCGCTCACCTGCTCGCAGGCAGCGGCCTTGACGGGCTTGGGGTCATCGTCGAGCACCACGCCGTCGAGCAGGCGCTGCACCTGGCTGGCATCGACCGGATGCTTGGTGGTCACGCGATAGATCTTGGGCACATGCTTCTTGGGCGAGCTCATCCGGTGGATGAACTGGCCGTCATCGCTGAGCAGCAGCAGGCCCGTCGTGTCCTGGTCCAGCCGCCCCACGGCCTGCACGCCCTGCACGGCGCCCTTGTTCGGACGCAGACGCAGCGGCAAAGGCAAAAGCGAGTAAATGCTCGGATAGGTCGACGGTTTTTGCGAGCACTCCGTGCCCGCAGGCTTGTGCAGCAGCACATAGCCCAGCGCGTGATAGGCCCACTCCACACCCTGCACGCGATAGCGCAGGCCTTCAGGATCGATGTCCTGCGTGGAGTCGAGGCAACGCACCCAGTCATTGGCCTCGGTGTCCCACAGTTCCACCCAGCCCTGTTGGACCAGTCCGGAACACACGCGGCGGATGCCGAACCCTTGGGAATACAGAATGTCTTGCAGTTGCATGTTCATCTTTCAAGCCGTTTGCGCCCACCATGGCGCACGCACATCGCGCAGGCGACGATACAAGTACTTCTGCGCAAACAAGCAAAAAACCCCGTAGCTTTGGGCTACGGGGTTTCTTGGGCTGTAAGAGCCTGACGATGACCTACTTTCACACGGGA
>NZ_JFYT01000008.1:0-7514 GCF_000632165.1 Delftia sp. RIT313
CGCAGCAGCTGCGCGGCCTGGCCCGGGGCGCCGGCCTGTTCGATGGCAACGAGCTGGCCCAGGCTGTCGTAGTGGTAGCGGCGGCCGAGGATCTGGCCTATGAGGGGCTGGACCAGGTGGTCCCTGCCTTCCGTGCTTTGCAGGCCTGTGGTGCCCAGGGCCGTGAGGCGGCCCAGGCTGTCCCATTGGCGTTGCACCTGCAGAGGGTTTTGCGCATCTGCTGCAGGGGTGGGTGGGTGCAGGCTGCGGCGGACTTCGAGGTGCAGGCTGTCGCGCTCGAAGTCGATGAGGCTGGCTCCGTTGAGCTGCAGCCCGTGCACATGGCCTGAGCCGTAGGTGAGCCAGGCGATCTCCCCCAGGCCTTGCAGCTGGCTGTGCTGGCGTGTGCCCAGCGCATCCAGGCTGTGGGCGATGCGGTGTTCGTATTCGATCTGCTCTGCGCCCCCGTTCCCGCCCCCGTCCTTGCCGGGCAGGTACAGCTGCTGCACTTCTGCGGTGATGCGGCCCAGGGCGTCGCGCTCCAGTGCTATGCGGCTTTGCAGTTGGGCGATGAGGCCGTTGTCGTTGTCTGCGGTGCTGTGTTGCCAGACACTGGCGGCCGTGAGGCGCCCGGAGGCATCCCATTCGTAGCGGTGGGTTTGTGCGGGCGCATGGGGTGTGGCGGGCAGCTGGCGTTCGACCAATCGCCCGCCTTCGTCCCAGCGGTAGTGGCTGCTGCTTTGCTGCGCGGCGTTGCCATCCGTGGCTTGCATGAGCTGGCCTGCCGCGTCCCAGCGGTAGCGCTGCAGCCGCTGATCAAACCCTTCTTCCTGCACGAGCCGGTCCAGTGCGTCCCAGGCAAAGCGGCTTTGCGCTCCGTTCTCGTTGACGAGGCGCAGGAGGCGGCCGGCGCTGTCGTATTCGAAGGCCAGGGTGAGGCCGCCATGTGTTCGCTGGATGAGCCTGCCCCAGAGGTCGTAGCGCAGGTGGATGCTGGGGTCTGCGGTCTGGGTTTCGCTGGAGGTGCCCGCAGGCTGGGCTGGATCGATGCGCGTGAGGTGGCCTGCGCTGTCGTAGTGGTAGCGCTCGATCTGGCCGTTGGGCAGTTCGCTGGCCACGATGCGGCCCTGGCCGTCGCGCTGGTGGCGTTGGCGCTGGCCCAGGGCGTTGTCCACTTCGATGAGCGCGCCCCAGCGGTCGTAGTGGTAGTGCGTGCTGTGGCCCGAGCAGTCCGTGTAGCTGAGCAGTTGGCCCGCGTCGCTCCAGGCCAGCTGTTTGCTGCCGCCCTGGGCGTCTTCGATGCGCCGGGGGCTGTCGCAGATGAGTGGCGCTTCTTTGGGGTCGGGGTAGTGGTAGCGCTCGGTGCTGCCGTCGGCCTGGGTGATCTGGGTGAGGCGGCCCCAGCTGTCGTATTCGTAGCAGGTGGTGGCCCCTGCCGGGTCAGTGCTTTGCAGCAGGCGGCCCGTGGCTTCGTCGTGTTCCTGCTGGGTGCTGCGCCCGTCGGGCAGCTGCACGCCGATGAGCCGGCCCTGGCCATCACGCCTGAGGTGGACGCTGCGCCCCAGCGGGTCGGTGCGCGAAGCCAGGCGGCCGAAGCTGTCGTAGCTTTGCAGCCAGCGGCTGCCATCGGCCTTGTGGTGGGCGATGAGGCGCGACAGGCCCGCTGCGCCTTCGAAGTAGTAGGTCTCGATGCGGTCCAGGCTGTCGCTGACGCGGGTGGCGGCACGCGGCTGGCCGTCGGGGCCCGGGGGCTGGGCCAGGTAGTCGAAGCGGTAGCTGAGGCCTTCCTGGTTGCTGTGCTCGATGACGCGGGCGCCGGGCTGGGCGCTCTCGTAGCGGTAGCGGTGCCAGGGTCCGCTGGCATGGCGGTGGGCGCTGATGCGGTGGTGGTCCCATTCGAATTCGCGCACGAGCTGGCCTGCGCGGTCGTGGACGGTGATGAGGTCGCCTGCGCTGCTGTAGCCGTAGCGCACGAGGGCGATGGGGGTGGACAGGGGGTGCAACGGGTCCTGTGTGAGGTCCACGCCTGTGACCCGCCAGCCGTCGTCGGCGCCCCACAGTCCGTTCAGTCCCTGCGCATCCCTGCCACCATGGATGCGCTGGTGCAGCAGGCGGTAGCGCCGGCCCGTGCCGTCGCTCAGCGAGACCAGGCGGCCTGCGGGGATGGGGTCCTTGCTCGCACTGTGGCCGGCCTCGGGCGTGGTGCCGTCGCTGTAGTGGTAGAGCTGGCGGCGCCCGAAGCGGTCGATCTGGGCCATGAGGCGCCAAGGGCCATCGACAGGTTCACCGGGCGCAGGACCAAAGCCCCAGAGCGTGTCGCCATCGCCGCTGACCGCAAGGATGGCTTGCGGGTTGCGCACCAGTGCCTGCTCCACATGCGACCAGCGTGGGTTCGCAGCCCAAGGCGCTGTACCGCCGTCCGGTTCCGGGCTGCCGCCGCGCAGCAGCCAGAGGTCTTCGCTGGCACTGTGCAGCTGGCCGCCCGGCACCAGGGGCTGGTCGAAGGTGATGACGCGGCCGCTGGCGTCCAGCAGCAAGGTGGCCTCGTCCTGCAGGCGGATGCTGAGCTCCTGCAGCAGGTGCCAGCCATGGCCCAGCAGGCCACAGGCCGCGCCGTGCTCGGGGTTGACGTAGCTGCTGTACTGGCGCTGCCAGGCCACGGGCAGCGCAGCCGAGGGCAGGGCGAAGTCCAGGTCTTCTGCACCCAACAGGACCTTGGCGCCCAGCTGGGGGTTGACGGGGGAACTGACGGTGATGCCGCCCGGGCAGACGGAGCAGGCCAGGCCCCCCTGGCTGCCGATGAGCACGGTGAGCGAGCCGGTGACGATCTTGCCCTTGACGACGCTGTCGGTGATACGGGCTGCGGGTTGGCCACTCATGCAGATTTCTCCTGAGTGGACTTGATGGCGCAGTCGCACTGTATCGCTGTATCCAGGGCGGCAATTGCTTCACATTGCCTCATTCCGGGTAGATGGAAACAGTGGCGGATTCTCTGATGGCCAGGCATTTCATGAGAATGCAGTGGCTCGCCCCATGGCGTGCGGATGGCAAATGGTCGTGTCATTGTGTCAACCGTCCTACGGACGGCTCCCTCTCTCGATGAGCGGGAATCATAGACAGGCCACTGGCAATGGCGCAATTGATTTATGCGTCAGACTCCTCTTATAAATGTAAGCAAATTGATTATCTTGGATACATCAGCAATTGAATGCCGCCTCACCAATGGAAGGACATATTGATAAATTTCCCATGCCATTGGTGCAATGGGCATGAGGCGCCTGCTGACCCGCATCAAGGGGCGCCAATAAAAAAAGCCCCTGCCTCGGAAGGCAGGGGCTGTCAGGGGCCCGGGGCGCCATGCGTGACACCGCCGGGCCGGCTAGCAACGGGTTGGCATCAGCCTGCAGCCGCCTCCGGCGAGGGCTTGGGTTGCAGGCGCTTGAGCACGCGCGGCACGATGAGCACGCAGGCCACGATGATGATCAGCGTAAGCGACATGGGGCGCTGCAGGAAGATCCACCAGCTGCCTTCGCCGATGGACACGGCATTGCGCATCTGTGCCTCGGCCAGGGGGCCCAGGATCATGCCGACCACGACGGGCGCGGTGGGGAAGTCGAAGCGGCGCATGATCACGCCCAGCACGCCGATGCCGTACAGCAGGAACAGGTCGAAGGCGCTCTGGCGCATGCCGTAGGCACCCACGGTGGCGAAGATCAGGATGCCTGCGTACAGCTGGGGACGCGGGATCTTGAGCAGCTTGACCCACAGGCCCACCATGGGCAGGTTGAGCACCAGCAGCATCAGGTTGCCGATGTACAGCGAGGCGATCAGCGCCCAGACCAGGGCGGCGGACGAGCTGAACAGTTGCGGGCCGGGGTTGATGCCGTAGTTCTGGAATGCACCCAGCAGCACGGCCGTGGTGTTGCTGGTGGGAATGCCCAGGGTCAGCAGCGGGATCAGCGCGGCGGTCACGGTGGCGTTGTTGGCGGCCTCGGGGCCGGCCACGCCTTCGATGGCGCCCTTGGTGCCGAACTCGGCACGGTTCTCACCCTTGGCCAGCTTCTTTTCGGTGGCGTAGCTCAGGAAGGTGGGGATCTCGGTGCCGCCGGCAGGGATGCAGCCGAAGGGTGTGCCGATGACGGTGCCGCGCAGCCAGGCGGGCCACGAACGCTTCCAGTCGCGGCCGGTCATGTGGACGCGGCCCATCCTGTTTTGCGTATCGACGACCTTGCCTTCGTACATGGCGGCGTACAGCACCTCGGCCACGGCGAACAGGCCCACGGCCACGAGCACGATGTCCACGCCGTCCAGCAGTTCCATCTTGCCCATGGTGTAGCGCGCAGCGCCCGAAATCTGGTCCATGCCGATGCAGCCCAGCGCCAGCCCCAGGAACAGGGCCGTCATGCCGCGCAGCGCGCTTTGGCCGAGCACGGCACTGACGGTGGTGAAGGCCAGCACCATCAGCATGAAGTACTCGGGCGGGCCCAGCTTGACGGCAAAGTCCGCCACCGACGGCGCGAACAGCGTGACGACCACGGTGGCCACGGTACCGGCGACGAAGGAGCCGATGGCGGAGGTGGCCAGCGCGGCGCCCGCGCGGCCGCTCTTGGCCATCTTGTTGCCCTCCATGGCCGTGACCATGCTCGCGGTCTCCCCGGGCGTGTTCAGCAGGATGGAGGTGGTGGAGCCGCCATACATGGCGCCGTAGTAGATGCCCGCGAAGAAGATCATCGAGGCGGTGACCTCGACCTTGGCGGTAATGGGCAGCAGCATGGCCACGGCCACGGCCGGGCCGATGCCGGGCAGCACGCCCACGGCCGTGCCCAGGGCGCAGCCGACCAGAGCCCACAGCAGGTTGGCGGGTGTAATGGCGGTGGCGAAGCCCGCCATCAGTGCGTCAAAGATTTCCATTACAGCCACCCCGTCTCAGTCAGGCCCGGCAGGTTGATTGCCAGGAATTGCGTGAAGGCCCAGAACACGGGCGCCGAGATGAGCAGCCCGGTGACCACGTCCTTGACCCAGGTGATGGGTGCGCCCGCCTGGGCCTGGCCGCCAGCACGGCGCAGGCCCTGCACGGCCAGCACGTAGCAGACGGTGCAGCTGACGATGAAGCCCACGGTGCCGATCAGTGCGGCGTTGACCATCAGGCCGGCCGACACCCAGACGAAGGCGCCGATGTCGGCGCGTGGATGGCCGCCAGGGGCAGAGGCTTCGCGGTAGCCGCCCGTGCGCGCCTCCCAGACCAGCCAGGCGCCGCAGACCGCGAGCACCACGGCGCATAGCCAGGGCAGGAAATTGGGGCCGACGCCGCCGTAGCCGGAGTCGGAAGGGATCTGCAGCGCGCCGAAGGCCAGGCCTGCAGCGACGAGCAGCACGCCAGAGCCGACGATGGTCTGCGCGCGAACCGAGGGAAAGCCGCTGGGCTCATCGGCCTGGGCGGCATCCGTGGCAAGTGGATTGGGTTGTGAGGACTCGGACATGGTCAGTTCCTGGCCGCAGCGGAACCGGCGACCGGGCCGGCCACCGCTGCAGACGTGGGGAAAAAATTAAGCCGCCGGGGCCAGCGGGCCGCTGGCGCGGCGCGCGGGCATCTTCCGCTTCTTGAAGCAGGCGCTGCGACTGGCGCCTGCCGTGGCCCGCAGGAGTGCGGGCCTGTGGCTGCACCGGCCCCGCAAGAGGCCGGTGCAGCCGTTCGATCACACCATGCCGGACTTGACCATGGTGGCGCGCAGGCTCGCGAACTCCTGGTCCACGAACTCGCCGAAGGCATCGCCGGCCAGCCACGCGGGCGTCCAGTCGTTCTTCTGCAGAGCCTCGGCCCAGGCCTTGCTCTTGGTGGCCTTCTCCAGCATGGCGACCAGCGCGTCGCGCTGGGGCTTGGTGATGCCGGGCGCGCCGTACACGCCGCGCCAGTTGCCGATCTCGACGTTGATGCCCTGCTCCTTGAGCGTGGGCACGTCCACGCCCTTCAGGCGCTGGCCCGAGGTCACGCCGATGGGCTTCATCTTGCCGGTGCTGATGTACTCGGCGAACTCGCTGAAGCCGCTGCCGCCCACGGTGACGTTGCCGCCCAGGATGGCGGAGATGGCCTCGCCGCCTCCACGGAAAGCCACGTAGTTGATCTTGGAGGGATCGACGCCGACTTCACGCGCGATCATGGCCGCCGCAATGTGCTCGGTGGAGCCGCGCGAGCCGCCGCCCCACTTGACGGAGCCCGGGTCCTTCTTGAGCTGGGCGATCACCTCGGCCATGTTCTTGAAGGGCGAGTTGGCGGGCAGCACGAACACGTTGTATTCGCTGGTCAGGCGCGCCAGCGGCGTGGCCTGCGTCAGGTTCACGGGCGGCTTGCCCGTGATGATGCCGCCCAGCATGACGGCGCCCATGACCATCATGGCGTTGGGATCGCCCTTGCTGCCGTTGACGAACTGCGCAAGACCGATGGCGCCAGCGGCGCCGCCCTTGTTGTCATAGGTGACGGAAGCAGCCTGACCAGCGTCCTGCAAAGCCTTGCCCAGGGCACGGCCCGTGGTGTCCCAGCCGCCGCCGGGGTTGGCCGGCAGCATCATCTTGACGGCGACCGCAGCCTGGGCAGACAGCGGCAGGCTGCCTGCGGCGGCCAGTGCGGCCAGCGACTTCAGAAAAGTATCACGACGCATGGTTTGACTCCTTGTGTTGTAAGGCTGTCGATGATCGGTTCGCTACCTGTCAAATGGCTGTCCAAACCCCTAGGGGAATCCCTAGATCGCTCTTGGCGCGATGGCCTGCATCGCGCCCGGTGCTAACGTGCGGGCCATGCAATTGCTGCTCGTAGAAGATGACAACGCCATGCGCACCACGCTGCAGCGCACGCTGATCCGGCGCGGCATCCAGGTGGAGACGGCGGCCGACGGCCCCTCGGCCCTGGCGCAGTGGCTGGTGCGCGAGCCCGACGCCGTGGTGCTGGATTTGAGCCTGCCCGGCCTGGACGGCCTGCAGGTGCTGGAGCGTGCGCGCGGCCAGGGCCTGCGCACGCCCGTGCTCATCCTGACTGCGCGCGGCACCGTGGGCGACCGCGTGCTGGGCCTGAACGCCGGCGCGGACGACTACCTGGCCAAGCCCTTCGACCTCGACGAGCTGGAGGCCCGGCTGCGCGCCCTGCTGCGCCGCAGCAGCGACAGCTTCGCGCCCAAGCCACCGCCCGAGACCATTGCCATGGGGGCGCTGCGCTACGACAAGGCCAGCGGCGCCATCCACCGCGATGGCGAGATCATGGAGCTGACGCCCCGCGAGCTTGCCCTGATGCACGCCCTGCTGGCGCGCCCCGGCCATGCCGTGGCCAAGGAGCGGCTGTTCGCGCTGGTGTTTCCCGGCGAGTCCGACGTGCAGTACGAGGCCGTGGAAGTCGTCGCCTACCGGCTGCGCAAGAAGCTGTCCGGCACGGGCGTGCAACTGGTCACGCTGCGCGGCCTGGGCTATCTGCTCAAGGCCGAGTCGGCCTGACGCATTGCCGCATTCCTGCACCGCAAGCCCATGCGCGACCCCGGTCTTCCCCCAGC